>JAODNG010000026.1 GCA_025465385.1 Pseudonocardiales bacterium | reverse complement strand
CACCATCGTCATGTTCCGGCCGTCATGCTTGGCGGAGGTCTCCACGAAGCCAAGTTCGACCACGTCGTTCGACAACCGCTGCAACAGCCGAAAACCAAGTTCGGGGCGGGACTGTTCGCGCCCGCGGAACATGATGGTGACCTTTACCTTGTGCCCCGCGTCGAGGAATCGCACAACGTGGCGCTTCTTCGTCTCGTAGTCGTGAGCGTCGATCTTGGGGCGAAGCTTTTGTTCCTTTATGACCGTCATCTGCTGGTTGCGGCGGGACTCACGGGCCTTCTGCGCAGTCTCATACTTGAACTTGCCGAAGTCCATGAGCTTGCAGACCGGTGGGCGGGCCTGCGCAGCAACCTCTACCAGGTCAAGGTCCGCTTCCTGAGCTAGTCGCAGCGCGTCTTCAATGCGGACGATGCCGACCTGCTCGCCATTCGGACCAACCAACCTGACCTCAGGAACGCGGATGCGATCATTGATGCGTGTCTCGACGGTGATGTGGCCTCCTCGGTCGTCATACTCACGGCGCGACCGAGCGTGTGGAGCCGTGCCTGCCGGCACCCCGTGCCCACGAGGACGCTGGGCCCCCAAGCACACTGGACCCACGGACACCCCGGATGCAGCACGGCCCCACATGCCTACTGGCGTGCGGGGCCCGCAGATCCGACCGATCGACGCGCGAGTGTTTAGTCAACACTCGGCGTAACGCCGGAAACCCCCTCGGGATTCCGGGACCGGACCCGGCCACCTCGCGGCGGTTCAGGTGGGAGCGCGGGCTCCACTTGCCGTCTCCGCCGGAGCGGAGACTGGTCGCGCCGACAGCCTAACAGACATTAGGACTAACCTTTAACTAGCCAAACTTCTGACATCAGCACGTCAGAGCCCTGAGTGCCCCAGCCAAGTTAGGTAAAGGTGAGGTGGTTCGTCACTCACCGGTGGCACTGGCGGGTGTGCCGACGATGGGTTGTTCGATATCGCCTCAAACTGTACGTTATGTACATGTCTGCCGCTGCGCCGCGTATGCCGCCCAACCAGGTCGAGGTCACTGTGACCGACGCCCGAGCGAAACTGCCCGAACTGATCGACACCGAGATCCGTGATGGCGCAGTGGTGTACCTGACCCGTTACGGCCGCCGAGTCGGCGCTGTGGTGCCCGCCGAGGTTGCCGAACAGTTCGAACTGTGGGAAGACGCCTACTGGTCACACCGGGCCGCAGAGGTCCTGCAACGGGACGAGCCGACTGTGCCCTGGGAACAGGCAGTCGCCGAGCTAGAAGCTGGCGATGCGGGAACCGGTACCC
Organism: Pseudonocardiales bacterium; assembly: GCA_025465385.1. Classification (GTDB taxonomy): domain Bacteria; phylum Actinomycetota; class Actinomycetes; order Mycobacteriales; family Pseudonocardiaceae. The sequence continues at coordinate 12,230 of JAODNG010000026.1, read as the reverse complement.
ACGCCTGATGGGTCGGTACCGGATCGAGGTAACCCGCGACGCCCTGCGGGCCTTGGCGAAGCTGGACAAACCGGTCCGCCGCCGCGTGCAGGTGGCCATCGACGGCCTCGGCCAGAACCACCGGCCGTCCGGCGTGATCGCGCTGCAGGGCCTTCGCGGCGCATACCGCCTCCGGGTGGGCAACTACCGGGTGATCTACACCGTCGATGACAACCGACTAGTGGTCTTGGTGGTCGAGCTGGGGCACCGACGCGAGATCTACCGCGATCTGTGACCGGTCTTTATGAACCTGCGGCGACAGTGGCTCGGCGACGCCGCGGCGGCGTCGCGTGTTGCACGTCGACGACGGCGCGCAGGAACTGGCCGGTGTAACTGGTGTCGATGGCGGCGACCTGCTCGGGGGTGCCCTCGGCGATCACGTTGCCGCCGGCCGCGCCACCTTCCGGGCCCATATCGATCACCCAGTCCGATGATTTGACCACATCGAGGTTGTGCTCGATGACGATGACTGTGTTGCCCTTGTCCGCCAGCTCGTTGATGACACCGAGCAGTTTGCGGATGTCCTCGAAGTGCAGGCCGGTGGTGGGCTCGTCGAGCACGTAGACGGTTCGGCCGGTGGAGCGCTTCTGCAACTCACTCGCCAGCTTGACGCGCTGGGCTTCCCCGCCGGACAGTGTCGGCGCCGGTTGACCGAGCCGGACATAGCCCAGGCCCACGTCCACCAGCGTTTTCAGGTGCCGGTGGATCGCCGAGATCGGCTCGAAGAACGTCGCCGCCTCCTCGATCGGCATATCGAGCACCTCAGCGACGGTCTTGCCCTTGTAGTGCACCTCGAGGGTCTCCCGGTTGTACCGCGCCCCGCCGCAGACCTCGCACGGCACATACACGTCGGGGAGGAAGTTCATCTCGATCTTGATGGTGCCGTCGCCGGCGCAGGCCTCGCAGCGTCCGCCATTGACGTTGAAGGAGAACCGCCCAGGCTGGTAACCGCGAACTTTCGCCTCGGTGGTGGCGGCGAAGAGTTTGCGGATCCGGTCGAACACGCCGGTGTAGGTGGCCGGGTTGGATCGGGGGGTCCGCCCGATCGGTGACTGGTCGACTCTGACCAGCTTGTCGACGTGCTCCAGGCCCGTGACCCGGGTGTGCCGTCCGGGTACCTGACGGGCTCCGTTGAGCCGGTTCGCCAGCACGGTCGCGAGGATGTCGTTGACCAGCGTGGATTTACCCGATCCGGATACCCCGGTGACCGAGACCAGGCAGCCGAGCGGGAAGGAGACGTCGATGTCGTGCAAGTTGTGCTCGCGTGCTCCGACCACAGTCAACCGTCGGGAGCGATCCACCCGACGCCGGATCGCCGGAACCGGGATGCTCCGCCGACCCGACAAGTAGGCGCCCGTGATCGAGGTGTCGTGCCGCTCCAGCTCATGAAAGGGGCCGCTGTGCACGACCTGACCGCCGTGCTCCCCCGCTCCGGGGCCGATGTCGACCACCCAGTCGGAGGCGCGGATGGTGTCCTCATCGTGCTCGACCACGATCAGCGTGTTGCCCAGGTCGCGCAACCTGGTGAGGGTGGCGAGCAGCCGGTGGTTGTCTCGCTGGTGCAGGCCGATCGACGGTTCGTCGAGCACATAGAGCACGCCGACCAACCCGGAACCGATCTGGGTGGCCAGCCGGATCCGCTGCGCCTCACCACCGGACAGCGTGGCAGAGGCGCGGTCCAGGGACAGGTAGTCCAGCCCGACGTCGAGTAGGAAGTGCAGCCTGGCCTGGATCTCCTTGAGCACCGCGCCGGCGATCATCGCTTGCCTGGTGTCCAGCGCAAGACCGTCGAGGAAAGCCGTCGCATCGCGGACCGACAGCGCGGACACGTCAGCGATCGACTTCTTGCCTTCTGTGGTGTGCGACAGCGTGACGGCGAGGATCTCCGGCTTGAGCCGGGTCCCACCGCAAGCAGGGCAAGGCACCTCACGCATGTAGCCGTCGTACTTCTCCCGCATGTACTCCGACTCGGTCTGGTTCATCCGGCGCTCGAGGAACGGCAGGACGCCCTCGAAAGCGGCGTAGTAGGAGCGCTCGCGGCCGTAACGGTTGCGGTATCGGACATGCACCTGCACGTCGGAGCCATGCAGTACCGCCTTCTGGGCGCTAGCCGGCAACCGTCGCCATGGCGTGTCCATCCGGAAGCCGACGGTCTCGGCCAGCGCCTCCAGCAGCCGCTGGAAGTACTCGGCGGTCTGCCCGGTGGACCACGGTGCGATCGCCCCCTCGCCGAGGGACAACTCCTCGTCGGGCACCACCAACTCGGGGTCGACTTCCTTGCGCACTCCGATCCCGGTGCACTCCGGGCAGGCGCCGTAGGGCGAGTTGAACGAAAACGAGCGTGGCTCGAGGTCGTCGACGCCGATGGGGTGGCCGTTCGGGCACGCCATTCGCTCGGAGAACCGGCGCTGCCGGTGCGGATCGCGCTCGTCGCGGTCGACGAAATCGAGCACGACCAGCCCGTCGGCCAGCCGCAGCGCGGTCTCCACCGAGTCGGTGAGCCGCTGCTTGGCACTGTCTTTGACCGACAGCCGGTCGACCACCACAGAGATGTCGTGTTTGTCCTGTTTTTTGAGCCTGGGCGGCTCCGTCAACGGGTGGACGTGGCCGTCGACGAGCACTCGGGAGTAACCCTGGGACTGCAACTCGGCGAACAGGTCGACGAACTCGCCCTTGCGGGTCCGCACCACCGGCGCCAGCACCTGAAATCGGGTGCCGGGCTCGAGAGCGAGGACCTGGTCGACGATCTGCTGAGGTGTCTGCCGGGAGATGAGCTCGCCACACACCGGGCAGTGCGGCTCTCCCGCGCGGGCGTAGAGCAGCCGCAGGTAGTCGTGCACCTCGGTAATGGTGCCGACGGTGGAGCGGGGGTTGCGGCTGGTGGACTTCTGGTCGATCGACACCGCCGGTGACAGGCCCTCGATGAAATCGACGTCGGGCTTGTCCATCTGGCCGAGGAACTGGCGCGCGTAGGCCGAAAGCGACTCGACATAACGGCGCTGGCCTTCCGCGAAGATGGTGTCGAAGGCGAGGCTGGATTTGCCCGAACCGGACAGCCCGGTGAACACGATGAGGCTGTCGCGGGGCAGGTCGAGATCGACGTTGCGCAGGTTGTGCTCCCGCGCACCGCGCACGACAAGTCGATCAGCCACATGGCTCCCTTCGGATCCGGCCTGTCGCAGACTTCGACGGCCACATCCATGCTATGCGCCTGGTCTGACAGACCGGTCTCGCGGTGCGGCCGCTTGCGCATTACGGTCGGCGACTGTGGACATTCTCCCGAACTACGACGGCGCGGTCGAACCAGGCGGCCCAGGGCAACAGCGAACGCTGGATCGCCTGACCGTCACCAAGATCTCGGTCGGACCGATGGACAACAACGTCTACCTGCTGGTTTGCCGGACCACCGGCGAGGCGTTGCTGATCGACGCGGCCAACGACGCTGAGCGACTGATGGACCTGCTAGGCCACGGTCCCGACCGGCCCGAGCTGCGCACGATTGTCACCACCCACCGGCACGGCGATCACTGGCAGGCTCTCGGTGCGGTCGCCGGCGCCACCGGAGCGCAGACCATCGCGCATCCGGTCGATGCGCCACACTTGCCGGTGCCTCCAGACCGCCTGGTGCACCACGGCGACGCCGTGGCCGTCGGTCAGGTCATGCTCGACGTCATCCACCTGCGTGGCCACACCCCCGGCTCGATCGCCCTGCTGCACCGCGACGCCGACGGCAGCCCGCACCTGTTTACCGGTGATTCGCTGTTCCCCGGCGGTCCGGGACGGACAACCAACCCCACTGACTTCAACAGCTTGATGGATGATCTCCAGGCGCGGGTGTTCGACCAGCTCCCCGACGAGACGTGGTTCTACCCAGGCCACGGCAAGGATTCCACCTTGGGCGCCGAGCGCCCACACCTCGCGGAGTGGCGCGAGCGCGGATGGTGACCTGACCGGCAGCCCCGGTATCCCCGCTCCTCATCATGGCTTGCCCGTCGGTGGCTTGGTCGTCGCGGACGGCTCAGTCTTCGCCGCTGGCTCAGTCTTCGCCGGTGGCTTGGTCGTCGCGGACGGCTCGGTCTTCGCTGGTGGCTTGGCGACGACAAGATTCACCGTGCTGCCAGACCGAACCTTGACACCCGCCCCAGGATTCGTTCGCAACACTGTCCCGGACGGTTGGTTGGACTCCTCCTCGATAACCAACCCAACCCTCAATCCGCTTTTCGTCAGCATGCGCTGCGCCGCGACCCTGTCATGGCGGACCACATCGGGCACCGCGACCTGGCGAGACTTAGCCACAACAAGATCGATGGTGCTGTTGGGCCACACTGAGGTACCCGCCCTCGGATCCGTTCCCAACACCGTCCCGGACGGTTGGTCGGACTCCTCCTCGACAACCGAACCCACCCTGAGGCTGTCCTGCGCCAATACCCGTCCCGCCCGGTACTGGTCGAAACCGACCACATTGGGAACCGGCCGCAGTGCCGGGCCCGGAGGCGGCTCCACAACGGGAGAGGGCACCACCACAACTGGCGGTGGCACCACAACGGGAGGAGGCACCACCACCGGAGCAGGCACCACAGCTGGAGGCGGCACGACAACGGGAGCGGGCTGTTGCACTGTGGGGCCTTCGGGAACCGCCTGAGGCTCTTGAGCCGCAGACGTCTGCACGGCTGGCGACGGCGTGACGGCAGGCGGTGGACTCGCGAGCGTGAGGCTCACGCCGCCACCTTGGTCAACGTTGCTCCCTGCGGACGGATCAGTCCGCAGCACTGTCCCGGGCTCCAGGCCGGCAACCTGGTCGGAGGTCGCGCGCACTTTCAGCCCCATGCCGTTGAGTAGGACTTCGGCATTGACCCGGGACATGCCCACTAAATTGGGCACCGCAACCTGCGGCTGGCGCGCAGCGGCCCACCAGAGCAGGAGCACAACAAGGAGTGTCGCTACCAAACCGGCTCCCCCCAGCATGATGCCACCAGGACGGCTGTTCCTACTCTCGCTCAACCGCCGCGGTTTCTGCCACTGTTCGGTGGTTGCCAGTCGCTCGGTCTTAGCTGCCCCGTCAACCATCGTCATCGCTGCTCCCCAGTTACCGTCTAATCTCCGGACAACGGCCGCGGGACTGGCAGATGCGATCTCTGAGGGCCCCCCAAGTCGCGGTCGCTACTTCGTTAATCGGAACTGGAGACACCTTTAACACGGTCTAGCTCGTCCATCACCTGAATAGCCTAACCGCCTAACCGTGCCGGCGGCCACGTGCGGTTTCCACCTCCGTGGGGGTGACCTTGATCCATCGGCGGCTGCTCACCGAGAGAAGATCAGGATCAGCACGATGGTGAGCACTGCTGATACCAGCAGCGATCCGAGGCAACCCAATCGGTTTGAGAAGAAGAAGAACACCTGGACACTTCCTTGCCGGGCTATCGGTCGCGGCCTTTGTGTTCGGAGTACCCCGCAATGAACCGTTCAGGCCGCCGGAATTCCGGAGACGACGCCCTCGTCGTGCAGCCGCCCGATCTCGGCGCCGGACAGGCCGAGGACCCCGGCGAGGATCTCATCGGTGTGCTGGCCGAGCTGGGGCGCAGGCGCCACCGGTACGCGTTTGACCGCGGAGAAGTCGAGCGGCGAGCCGGGCATCAGGTAGCTACCGATGCCGGGCTGGTCGACTTCGGCGAACATCGGGTTGCCGGTAGAGCAGCGCGGATCGGTGCTGACCATCTCAGCGAAGGTCTGGTACGGGCCCCAGCACACGTCATGCGCGTCGAAGATTTCACCGACCTCGGACAGCGTGCGCCTGCTGACCCATGGCTCGATGAGTGCACCAAGCATGTGGCGAGCGGCGAACCGGTCACCCTCCTTGCCCAGGTCCACCCCGAGCAGTTTCTCGACGTGCGCGCAGGCCTCACCGATCCCGACTGCCGCTACCAAGCTGCGCCACTGCCGCGGGGTCAGGCCCACCACCATCACCCGTTTGCCGTCCTTGGTCGCGAAGTCGCGGCCGAATGCCCCGTACAGGTCGTTACCGTACCGAGGCCGTTCACTGTTATTGATCTGTACTTCGGCGATGTTGCCGAGGTGCCCGGCCACGGCGAACGCCACATCGGCCAGTGCGAGCCGGACGAACTGGCCGATGCCCTCGATCCGCCGCTTCCGCTCGGCGGCCAGCAGCCCGGTTGCGGCCAGCGTGCCGGTGATCGCGTCCCACGCCGGCAACAGATGGTTGACCGGAATGGACAGCGTGCTGGGGCCGGTGGTCCACGGAAAGCCGGTGGCTGGATTGACCGTGTAGTCGACTGCGGAGGAGCCGTCCGGGTTGCCGAGAATGTTGACCATGATCAGATCGGGTCGCCGGGACGTGAGCTTGGTGAAGTCCAACCAGCCCACGGCTGGAAAATTCGTCAGGAACAACCCCGCGTCGTCGCCGGGTGCAGTGATCAGCTCAGCGAGCAGCTCCTTGCCTTGCGGCGATCGCATGTCGACCGCGATGGAGCGCTTGCCCTTGTTCAGGCCCGCCCAGAACAGGCTCTTGCCATCGGCGGTAACAGGCCAGCGGTTGGCGTCGAGACCACCGCCTATCGGGTCGAACCGGATCACGTCCGCGCCCAGCTGCGCCAAGGTCATCCCACCGAGCGGCGCCGCCACGAATGCCGAACCCTCCACCACCCGCATCCCCGTCAGGATCCCGGTCATCTCTCACCTTGCTTACCGTGCGAGCGCAACGAATCTCCAGTCCAGCACGGGCTTCTCGGCCGCGGCCCGATCACCAGCGTCCTGCCCGGGGCAACCGTGCACCAGTGCCCGCAGATCGATCAGTAGGTAACCATCGCGCTGGTGGACGCCCTCAACGTGCAATTCAGTCCGCAGCACGTCGCCTTCGAACACCGGGCCGGTGTGGTCGCAGCTGCGCCATGCCACGATCGTCACCAGGTCGGGCAGCGCCCGGGTGGCATGGGCTCCGGCGATCGAGATGGTGTGTCCGCCGTAGACGAGGCGCCGTCCATACGCCGACGCGCCGGGGTCGGTGTGGGTGGCCGCGAGGTTGAGGGTGGCCCTGGCCAGCTCGGGGGCACCGGTCACGGTGTCGCGCACTTCGATGTCGTAGACCGTGCCAGGTTCGGTCACGGTCGGCGCAAACGAGTCGAGCTGCCAGCCCCACGGCAGGTCAGCCACGGGCGCGGCGTCGGTCGGGATGTCGTCGAAGCTGTCGGCATGTCCGGTGTCGGCGTCAGGGTCGCGCAGCGGGATCATCGGGCAGCGCCAAAAGTCAAGCACGGGCTCCGCACGCTGGTTGTGGACCTGAACGCGCAGCACGGCCAGCCCGGTGGCCGGTCGCCCGGGTTTCGAGCGGTTCTGTCGCAGCGCGACGACTTCGGTGCGGGTGCGCAGCGTGTCACCTAGGTGTACCGGGCGAAGCAGCCGCAGCCCGCGGTAAAACAAGTTGCCACGGACCCGTTGCGACGGTGCTGTGGTCTGCCCGATCGCGACATGGCAGACCAGCGTGGGATGAGCCAACGGCTCGACGCGGCCGGTGACCGCTGCGGACAGCTCGTGATCCAGCGGCAGTCGGAGCCGGTCGCCGGACAACGCCTGGTGCAGCGCCGCGTAGCCGGGGGTCAGCGTCAGACCCGGAGCGTCAACGAAGACCTGCCCACGCGCCAGCTCCTCGAAGTAAGGGCCGCCAACCAGCACCCGGTTATCCGCCATCGTGCCCAGATCGTACGGCCACCGGCGACGAATCGCGCTCACTCCGGCGCGGGGCCGCTACGAACAGAGCACAGGGTGATCGTGGTCCAGACACCCAAGTGCACCCGGTCACCGTCCGCCAACGGCACCTGCTGGTGGGTTGGGATCCGCTGGCAACCACCGTTGATATAGGTCCCGTTGGTGGAAGCTTCGTCAATCACCGCCCAGATGCCGTCGGGTAGGGCGACCAGCCGGGCGTGCTCGCGGGAGACCCCTGGATCAGCAGGCGGGTAGGCCAAGTCAATCTCCGGGGTAGTCCCTCGTGAGCTGCTGCGCCGGCCGATGCGGATCGACGCACCACGTAGCGGGACCCGGCGAGCGGGGCTCGATGCCGGGAAGGTGAACTGCTCGATGTCCGCAGGACCGGCCTGGAAGTAATCCCGATCCGGGGCGATGACAGCGCACCACGATAACGGCCCGGCCAGTGCAACGACAGCGTAAGAGTGGCCACACTGCTCGCAGAACAGCCCGGTCCGAGGCTCGCTACAGCGCGGGCACAACTCGACAATACCGCTGGCCATCGTGACACCAACCACTAACCGCGGCCCAGTAGCGTGGTCTTGGTCGACTCGATGTCCAGGCGCATCTCCTGCTGGGCGCCCATCCTGTTCAACCGAAATGTGCCGGTGTCCGCATCGTAGATCTGGTCCAGCAGAGCCATCTGATTGCTGTCTTGGACCTCCTCGGCGAGCTTTCGCGCCCGACTGAGGCGATCGACGGCCATATCGGGGTTTCCGTCCCGGTGTGCCGCTAAGCCATCCTGGACCGCCTTGGCCAGCTCCGCTCTGCCGGTGACCTCAGCGACCTTGTCATTGATCACCGTAGATTGGGCAAGATCGTCGGTCCATAACGCCCGGATTCGCGCGCTGGAAAACTCCACGGTGCTGCCGTCGGGTGAGGTGTGGATGAACGCCTGCCGAAGCGGTTGCTCAGTACCGTCGCTGCCGATATGGACGAAGGTCACCCGGCAGGCGAGCTTCTCCTCGCCGACGCCACCAGGCTCGAGCTCCACACACACGTGGTAGTCGCGGCTCTCGGTTCCCCATGACCCAGTCGGATAGTCACCAGTCAGGGAACCCGAGGCGATCCGGCGAGCGGTGAGGTCCACCAGCGTGGGCGCGGTCTGTTTGACGAACCTGACGGTGGCGCCGACGGGCGCCCACAGCCGCAGCCCGACGTCACCCACCGCCTTGCCCATCGAGTTGGCCATCGTTGCCCGCAACTCCTCAGCCAGCCCAGCCGGCTCGACGATCAGATCCACGGTGCCGCTCAGCACGGAAGAGATCGTCCGCAGCTCATCGACCGACCAGTCGGTGCCCACCCCCCGACAGTCGCAACTGAACGTGCCCTCGCAGTCGCGTAGCGCGGCCTGTAGCTGTTCGGGTGACTCGTGCTCATTGCGGCCATCAGTCAGCAGGATGGCGTGCCGGATCGCCTCCGGGTGCTGGCCGAGCAGCTGGCCGGCCAACCGCAACCACGCCCCGATGGTGGTGCCCCCAGCGGGGTCCAGCCGCCGTAGCGCATCCTTGGCTTCGGCGCGGGTCCATGGATCGGAGGGGACCAGCTGTGGCTCGGCCGGCCAGAGCATGTGGGCCCCAACAGAGCCGGCGACCAGTGCGAACCACACTCCGTCGCGCAGTTCGTCGATCGCGGCGCACGCGGCCTCCTTCGCTTTGACGATCTTCTCTGCGGGAAAGCCCATCGAGCCCGAACAGTCCAGGATGAGGACCTCGGCAGCTCCAGGGAGCGGCGCGTTCTCCTTCACACCCGGGCTCTGCTGGGTGTCAACGGTGATGACGGCGTGCACTTCTCGGGCACCGTGAGCCAGATACAGGTTCTGGTGAACAGCACCACGAAACTTAGGTGTGCTGGTCACGGCAGTACCTCCTGACGCGGTCGAGGAGGTTGAGGTGCGCTGGCCACCGGAATGCAACGCGATCTCGACAAGCTGGCGCGCTGCGTCCAGCGGGGCTTCGATGGCCTGCGCGGGCAGCGCCGCCGCAAGTTCGTCGACGGTGTCGAGGTAGTTCCACAACCCGTCAGTGCAGATCACCACCACGCCTGCGCCTACGGGTTCGATCGTGATCACATGGGGATCGACCTGGCCGGCGTCCTCACCCAACCACGCGGTGATGGCGTGCGCGCGACGGTCAGCGGCGGCCTGCGCCGGGCTGAGCGTTCCGGCTGCGAGTACCTGAGCCAGCCAGGAGTCATCGTTGGTGAGCCGCGTTGGCACCGAGCCGGTGTGCGTCTGCGGTATCCAGTACGCCCGGCTGTCTCCCACCCAGCCGACCGTAACTGCGGTACCGCTGACGATGGCTGAGACGAACGTGCACGCCGGAGCTCCGCGGCCGGAACGCCCCGATGCCGCCCAGTCTGCGTAAGCCGCGCCGCACCCGGCGAGCTCGGCGACCGCGTTACTCGCCGCGAGGATGGCCTCCCGCGTCGCGGCGGCCGGACTGCCGTCGGCGCGCAGGGCGGCCACCAATGCCTCGGCAGCGACTTCGGCAGCGGTCTCGGACGCCTCGTCGGGGCGATTCGACGACGACACGCCATCACAGACGATCGCCAGCACCGCGCCACCCCACGTGGACCCGGCGCCGGCACGGTGGCCGCCGACGTCGCGCAGTGCTAGCGCGTCCTCGTTGCGGTGGTGGCGCCGGCCCCGATCGCTGACTCCGGCGGCGGCCCCGATCTCGACCTCGACCCGATCCCGCAGCACATCCACCACCCAGGCACCGCAGTTCTCGCAGTACCGGTCCCGGTGCCCTACCAGCTCGGCGCACCGACGACAGATTTGGTTGAGCATTGGGTCAACTCCCCTTGACGGTGGCGATGAGGAAATCCCGCAGCGCCGTAACCGCCGCCTTCGGATCACTGTCGCCGGTATAGACGGCGAAGATCTGCTGCTGCATCTCCGCGCTGATGGTGGCCCACTGCGTGGTCGCCGGCCGCGGCTTGGCTGTCGGTAAGACCTTGGTCAGCAGCGCGATCAACGGGTCAGCTGCGAGGTCCCGATAGACCGCTGTTAGCGTCGGAGGAGCGACCGACCGCCGCTGGAATGTCGCCAGCTGCACCTCCCGGGAGGTAGAGACGAACCTCGCGAACTCGGTCGCGGCGGGGATGTTGCGGGAGAATGCGCTCACTGCGAGGTTGTGACCGCCCAAGGCGGCCACCGGCCGGTGACCGGGGAACGCCGGCAGTGGCGCGATGCCGACCCGTCCGACAACCTGGCTGTCCGGATCCCCGCCCATTATCTCGTGATAGGCATAAGGCCACGAGCGCAGGAAGACAGCGTAGCCAGACTGGAAGGTTTTGCGGGCGTCTTCCTGGTCCATCGTGTTGAAGCCTGGTGCGTACACACCCTGGAAAAACGCGTTCCGCATGAACTCGACGGCTTGCACTGCCTTGTCGGGCTGGAACAGCACCGACTGGCCGTCCGGGTCGAAAACCGCACCGCCGAGGCCCCAGAAGTACTCCAGGAACTGGACCACCAACCCCTCGTACTGTTTGCCATCGGCGACGAAGGGCGCGATGCCCTTGCGCCCGCCGACCCGGCGACCACTCTCGACCAGTTCTTGCCACGTGGTCGGCGGCTGGTCCACCAGGTCAGAGCGGTAATAGAGAATTCCTGCGTCGGTGGTGTCCGGCGCCGCCCACAGCGTGCCGTTCCAGACCGCGGCCCGTACAGGGCCCGGAAACGAGACGCGCTCAATCTCCGAACGCAGCGCGTGCAGATCCACCAACCAGCCGCGCTGCGCGAACTCCGGTATCCACACCACGTCCAGCGACAGGATGTCGAGGCTGCCGAGACCCGCGTTGAGCTCCAGCCTCAACAATTCCTGCGTTTCGTTGGGGGACAGCGGCAATGGTTCCACCCGCACCTTCGGCGCGTCCGGGTGGAACGCATGCCATCGCGCCGCGATGTCCAGAGCCCGGTCCCGATCCGCTCCGGTGACCCCGCCAGTGGCCCACACCAGTTCTGCGCTCGAACTTGAGCCGGTGGCGGCCGCGCAGCCGGCGGTGATCAGCGCGACCGCTGCGGCCAGCACTGCGCGCCGGCTCACCATCGCGTCCGCGCTCATATCCAGCTCCGGTTGCGGCACTCATTGGCCTTGTCGACGAGGACGATCCGCTCCGCTGCGGTGGGAGCCAGCCGGGCCAGCGTGCGATAGGCGGACTCCAGCCGGTCCCGCACTCCGCGTTCGTTGAGCCGGTGGCCGAGCAGGGTGGCCGGAATCGAGGTAGTCGCTCCAGCCGGCCACGGTCGGTTCGCTCGCTCCCAGCCCAGAACGGTCTCGAGCACTTCCGCGATCGCAAGCTCGCGCCGCTGATCGTCAAGCTCGAGGGTGTCCAACTTCTCAGCAGCGGTGAAGAAGTCGGTGATCGGTGACTGCCCAGCGGTGTACCCTCGCGACCGGACCAGGACTGCGCACAGCCTGGCCGTGATG
>JAODNG010000292.1 GCA_025465385.1 Pseudonocardiales bacterium | reverse complement strand
TGATCTCGACGACCGCCGAGTGCAGCGAGTCGGACTTGTAGATCGGCGCCGTGCACCCCTCGACGTAGTGCACGTATGCGCCCTCGTCGACGATGATCAACGTCCGCTCGAACTGGCCCATGTTCTCGGTGTTGATCCGGAAGTAGGCCTGCAGCGGGATGTCAACGTGCACGCCGGGCGGCACGTAGATGAACGACCCACCGGACCACACCGAGGTGTTCAACGCGGCGAACTTGTTGTCACCAGCCGGGATGACGCTGGCGAAGTACTGCCGAAAAAGCTCCGGCTGCTCGCGCAATGCGGTGTCGGTGTCCAGAAACAGGACACCAAGCTCTTCAAGATCCTCGCGGATCTTGTGATAAACGACCTCTGACTCGTACTGCGCGGCCACACCACCTACCAGCCGGGCCTTCTCCGCTTCCGGGATGCCCAGCCGGTCGTAAGTGGCCTTGATGTCCTCGGGTAGGTCGTCCCAGGAGGCGGCCTGCTTCTCCGTCGAACGGACGAAGTACTTGATGTTGTCGAAGTCAATGCCGGACAGGTCCGCACCCCAGCGGGGCATGGGTTTGCGGTGGAACAGGCGCAATGCCTTCAACCGGGTCTCGAGCATCCATTCCGGCTCATTCTTCTTTGCCGAGATATCGCGTACCACAGCTTCGGACAGGCCGCGCTGCGCGCTGGAGCCAGCAAGGTCGGAGTCGGCCCAGCCGTACTCATAGCGACCCAGGCTAGACAGCGTTTCTTCCTGGGTGAGCGGTGCAGCCAGGGCGTTCTGCGCTCGCACTTCCTGCTCAGGAGCAGTCGTCATGCCGAGACGCCTCCATCCGGTTTCGTGGTGCCAGGTTGGTGGTGGGACACAGGTTGGGACACAACAGATTGCGACACAACGGGTTGAGGCACAGTGGTGGGAACGGTTGTCTGGGCGCCGTGCGGTGCCCTAGCTTCGGGAACATGCGTCGTGCATACGGCGTCGCCGCGGGCGATTGTGGCCAGCCGCTGGACGTGGACACCGAGCAGGTCGGCGAAGGCCGCGGTTTCGGCCTCACACAGTTGTGGAAACTCCGCGGCGACGTGCGAGACCGGGCAGTGGTGCTGGCACAGCTGCGCGCCGGCACCGACGTACTCAACTGACGCGGCGTAACCGGCGCTGGTCAAGGCGACGGCAAGGGCCTGCGCACGGGCCACCGGGTCAGCCGCAGCAACCACGTTGGCCCGGTGCCGATCGACCAGGTCGATCACCCGACGCTCGGCGAACGAGCGGACTGCCTGCTCGCCGTCGCGCTCGGACAGGAAGTGCAGTGCCGCCACCGCCAAATCGTCGTAGGTGTGCTCAAATCTCGCCCGGCCCGCGGCGGTGAGTAGGAACAGCTTGGCCGGGCGACCACGGCCGCGGGGACCTCGGCGTGGTGCCGCGCGGTAACTGGCCTGCCCGTCGGTGAGCAGGGCATCCAAGTGGCGACGCACCGCAGCAGGGCCCAACCCCAGCGCCTCCGCAATCTGCGCAGCTGTCACTGGACCGTGCTCCAGTAACATCCGCGCCACCGACTCGCGAGTGCGACGATCGGTCCCGACGGTTTTCACAACGTCCATGTTACGTATTTCCCTGGCCGGTGCAAAGGTCTGTCTGCTCGGGTCGTGGGTGCCGGCGCGTGCACCGCTACCCTTCGCGGCGTGGTGGCCGGGAAGGTGCGCGGGGTCGGGGCTCGCTTTCGGGCACCCCGGCCCGACCCGGAAGCGCCGGTCAGCGGCCGATCGGGGGCTCGACCCGACGGCACCGGCCTGGATCCGGTCGAGACCCGGCAGCTCGACACAGTGCGCAGGTTCGGCACTGCCGGCTCATTACTGATGGGCTTAGGTTCACTCGGTGCGGGGACCGCCCCGGTCCTGGACAACCCGGTCGTCGGCCGTCCGGTGCTGGGCTTGTTCACCCGGATGCCGACCGCATCGCTGGCGGTCGCCTACACCGGCATCGCCATGGTGGTGCTGGCCTGGTTGTGGCTCGGCGCACTGGTGGCTCCCGGGCGGACCCGGCTGATCACCCGCGCTCAGCTGGACCGCACGATGCTGCTCTGGGTGGCACCGCTGCTGGTCGCCCCGCCGATGTTCAGCCGGGACGTCTACAGCTACCTGGCGCAGAGCGCGATGGTCAACCGCGGGCTGGATCCCTATGTGCTTGGTCCTGCCGACGCCTTGGGCGTGGACCATCCGCTAGTGCGGGGAATCCCCACGATCTGGCGTCACACGCCGGCGCCCTACGGCCCGTTGTTCCTTACCCTTGGTAGGCCGATCGACTGGATCGCCGGAAACGACGTGGTGCTCGGCACGCTGCTGCACCGCAGCCTCGCGGTCGCCGGCCTGGTAATGACCGTCTGGGCGCTACCGCGGCTGGCTCGTCGGGTGGGCGCCTCGCCGGTGTTTGCGCTGTGGCTCGGCGTCGCCAATCCATTGGTGTTGTTCCACCTGGTCAGCGGGGTACACAACGAGGCGCTGATGATGGGCCTGATGTTGCTCGGTCTCGAGCTGGCGCTTCGCGGGCCGGCGATGGAACCCGCCCTGATCGGCGGCACAGCACTCATCGCCGCCGCCGCACAGGTGAAGGTCCCCGCCGTGCTGGCACTCGGTTTCGTCGTGGTCTGGCGCGCCCGGCACCGCGGTGGGCGGCTGCGCGATCTAGGCTGGACGGCCGCGGCGATCGGTGGGATCGCGCTGGTCACCACGGTGGCGATCGGGCTGGGCACCGGGTTGGGTTTCGGCTGGATCGGTGCGCTGGGAACGCCCAACGTGGTGCGCAGCTGGATGTCTGTGGTGACCGAACTCGGCCTGCTGGCCGGGTTGATCAGCAGCGTGCTGGGGCTCGGTGACCACACCACCTCAGTGCTCGCGCTAACCCGCGCCATCGGGCTGGCCACGGCCGGCGGTGTCTGCCTGTTATTGCTGTGGCGGTGCTGGCGGGGACGGGTCGAGCCACTGGCTGCGCTGGGAGCGGCGCTGGGCGCCGTAGTACTGCTGGGGCCGGTGGTGCACCCTTGGTACCTGTTGTGGGCCGTGATCCCGTTGGCGGCGTCGGCCACGCATCCGGCCTTTCGCCTTTCCGCCACCACCGCCTCAGCGGTGCTCGCCCTGGTGGTGGCGCCCACCGGGTCGGACTTCCTGTTCCGGGCTTGGGTGGTGCCCTCCGCGATCGCTGCAGCGGCGGTCAGCCTGATAGTGCCACTGCTGCTGGTTCGCGGGCGCACTCCTTCACTGTCCGCGGCCCTGTGGGCCGGTGCGCCGGCCCACAGGGCCCGTGCGCTTTGATACCGGATCGCGACCTAGGCTCTATGAACGTGACCCTGCCCGCGCCATTGGCTGCTGTCGAGGTCCGTGGCCTGATCCGGAGTTTCGGCACGGTCCGGGCAGTGGACGGTCTGGATCTACGGGTGCCGCCAGCTACGGTACTGGCCCTACTGGGGCCCAACGGCGCCGGCAAGACCACCACCGTCGAGGTGTGTGAAGGGTTCCTACGCCCGGATGCCGGGGTGGTCCGTGTCCTGGGTCTGGATCCCATCGCCGACAGTGCCGCGCTGCGTCCGCGGGTCGGGGTCATGCCACAGGGCGGCGGGGCCTATCCAGGGGTGCGGGCGGCCGAGATGCTCAGTCTGGTGGCGGTCTGCGCGGCACGTCCGCTGGCCGTCGGTTGGCTGCTTGACGTGCTCGGGCTCACCGGCGTCGCACGGGTGCCCTACAAGCGACTGTCCGGCGGTCAGCAGCAACGGCTCGCACTCGCCTGCGCGCTGGTCGGACGACCGGAGGTGGTGTTTCTCGACGAACCCACCGCCGGCATGGATCCGCAGGCCCGTCGCCTGGTCTGGGACATCATCAGCAGGTTGCGCGCAGACGGCGTCAGCGTGTTGTTCACCACTCACCTGATGGAGGAGGCCGAGGCGCTGGCCGACCAGGTCGTGATCATCGATCATGGCCGGGTGGTGGCCCAGGGCAGCCCCGCTGAGCTCACCTCCGATGGCACGCAGCGGCAGCTCCGGTTCGGCGCCCGAGCCGGCTTGGACCTGGGCGCGCTGTGCACCGCATTGCCCGCAGGCTGCCGGGCCAGTGAGCCGCGTCCCGGTGGGTACCTCGTCGAGGGCTTGATCGACCCCCAGGTGGTGGCCACAGTGACAGCGTGGTGCGCCCGGCAGGGCGTGTTCGCCGAAGATCTAAGAGTGTCCCGACGCAGCCTCGAAGACGTGTTCCTCGAGCTCACCGGACGGGAGCTGCGACCGTGACCAGCTTCTCCCCCGGTACTTTCGCGCCCGCACCAGGCCGGGGGCGGCTGTCGCGGATGCTGATCACTCAGGCTCGCACGGAGTTTGTGCTGACCCTGCGCAACGGGGAGCAAGTGCTGCTGACGCTGCTCATCCCGCTAGGCATACTGATTGGGTTCACCCTGCTCAACGTGGTCCCGGTGCCTAGCCCGCGAGTGGACAACATCACCCCGCGCGTTCTGGCGCTGGCCGTGATGTCCACCGCGTTCACCGGGCAGGCCATCGCGCTCGGCTTCGACCGCCGCTACGGGGTACTCAAACGGTTAGCTGCCACTGCGCTGCCACGCTGGTCGTTGGTCGCCGGCCGGATGCTGGCGGTGCTCGGGGTGGTGGTGGTGCAACTGGTGCTGCTCAGTGTGGTGGCCGCTGGACTGGGTTGGCACCCGCATCCGGCAGGTCTGGTACCCGCGGTACTGCTGATCCTGGCGGGGACGGCGGCCTTCGGCGCCCTCGGGGTGCTGCTCGGAGGTGCGCTTCGGGCCGAGGTGGTGCTCGCGGTGGCGAACATGGTCTGGCTGCTACTCGTCGTCGCGGGAGGCATCGCGCTGTCTGTCCACGCCTTGCCGGGACCGCTGTCCGCGATCGCCGCCGTGCTGCCCTCGGGCGCGCTGGCCGAGGGCCTGCACATGGCGCTGGTGCAGGGGGCCACACCGTGGGGCGCGGTGGGCATTCTGCTGTCCTGGGCGGCATGCGCTGGCCTGCTGGCTTCTCGCACCCTCCGGCTTTCCTGAGCCGACCCGGTGGCTGACGTGCCCGCCGGTGGGTAAACGCACCGGCTGCCTACTATCAGGCTGTGCTAGCTGCACCTGCCCCGAAGCGCTCGCTGGCGACCCTGTCCCGAGCTACGGCGATCGCTGCGGTGATCACTCAGGCCGGCATCGCGGTGACCGGCTCGGTGGTGCGGGTCACCAGTTCGGGGCTGGGTTGCCCGACCTGGCCGCAGTGCTTCCCGGGAAGCCTGGTGCCGCAGCCGCATCCCGAGGTGGCTGCGGTGCACCAGTGGATCGAGTTCGGCAACCGGCTGCTCACTGGTCTGGTCGGCTTCGTCGCGCTGGCGTGCTTGGTCGTCGCCCTGCTACTCCGGCCCCGGCGTCGACGCCTGATTCAGCTGGCCGCGACGATGCCGCTGGGCGTCGTCGCGCAGGCCGTCCTCGGGGGCATCACCGTCTTAACCGGGCTGGCCTGGTGGACCGTCAGCGTCCACTTTCTCGTGTCGATGGTGCTGGTATGGCTGGCAATGCTGCTGGTCGCGGCCTTCGCCGAGGGCGACGCTCCGCCGCGCTGGCTGTTCCCCGGGCCGCTGCGTGACTTGCTGCGTACCGCCACCATAGTGCTGGCAGCGCTGCTGATCGCCGGAACGCTGGTGACCTCGGCGGGGCCGCACGCCGGAAACGCCGCCACTCCCCGGTTAGCGGCGGGTGTCCCGGCGATGGTTCAACTACACGCCGATCTGCTCGTCGGCTTTCTCGGTCTACTCGCCGGCCTGGGCTTCGCACTCCGCGCGGTAGGCGTGCCAACCGGCGTCTGGCGACGCTACACAGCGCTGGTCTGCTTGGTACTCGCGCAGGGCACCTTAGGCGTCGTGCAATACGTTACCGGGGTTCCTGAGGTGCTTGTCTCGCTGCACGTCCTGGGTGCCGCGTCGGTGGTGGTGGCGATGGCGGCGTTCTGGACGAGCTGCCGGGTCCGCGCTCACCAGCCGGCCGTCGCCATGGGCGGTGCGCGACCACGAGCCAGCGCGGGAACCGCCTAACCGGACGAGTCCGGACGGCGGTACCGGCGCATTGCGTCGGGATAACCGACGATCGCAGCGTCATAAGCCGGAATGCTCAGTTCGGCCGCCAGCTGGCGGGCTACCGCGGGCGAGCCCACCCGACGGCGGATCCACTCGCCATCGGATGCGACCGCCACAGCCGTCGTATCGGTCGCCGCCGTTTCCGGCTCGACATAAAGCTCGACCCCAGTTCTCGTAGCGACGAAATCACGTAGCTGGGCGAGGTCATCCGGGGTGGCCTCTCGATCAAGCATGCTCTGGTAGCCGCCGCGCCTGACGCGAATGGCGCGCTGGCTCGACAGTCGCCCCGCGCGACCGAAGAGCCTTCCCAGGTAGTCCTGCAGCCCCATTCTCCGCCTCCTACCCAAGCGCCTGGAGGAGTCACAGTAACGGAAGGGTCAGTCGCGGGAAGTAAAACCGTCACAGGCCCGGGAAGGGTTCGGTCAGCGACGGCAGCACGTGGTCGGCCTTCGCCGCGCGCAGGTCGTCCACGCCGTAGTGACCGCTGGCAACGCCTATCGTGGTAGCGCCCGCAGCGCGGCCGGCCGCGACATCACGCGGCGTGTCACCGACGACGTACACCTCGTCTGCCGAGAGGTCCCGACCGTGCAGCCGGGCAGCCTTGGCGATACCCAGCCGGGCCACTTCGGTGCGGTCCGGGGAGTCCGACCCATAGGAACCGAAGACGAAGTACCGGTTGAGCTTGCCCGGTTCCATCTTCGTGCGCGCCGCGCCCTCCATAGCGCCGGAGATCACCCCGAGGATGATCCCGGCGTTGGTGAGCCGCTGCAGCAGATTCTCCGCACCGTCGAGCACCCGGTAAGCCTGCGACGTCCAGATGTCCTCGGACAGGTGCCAGAGATACTTGCCATACAGTCGAGCCATCTCGTCGTAGCTGGGCTCGCGGCCGAGCACCGCGCGGAAGGTGCTGCGACCGACCTGCGGGTCCGTCTCACCGGCCGAGGTGTGCTCGCCGATGTCGGCGGGCACCCCGTACAACTGATCGAATGCCCATGCCCAGCTTCGGGCCCCGGCGCCGCCGGTGTGCACCAGGGTCTCGTCGATGTCGAACAGCACCGCGATCGGTTTCACCATCCTCAGCTGTCCCCGTCCGGTTTCTCCTCGTGGCCGCCGAACTGTTTGCGCATCGCCGACAGCGCCTTGTCCGCGAACTCGTCACCGTGGCGGGAGCCGAACCGCGAGTACAGTGCGGCGGTCAGCACCGGAGCCGGCACTCCCTCGTCGATCGCCGCGATGCAGGTCCAGCGCCCTTCACCGGAGTCGGATACCCGCCCGGAGAAGGTGTGCAACTCCGGCGACTCGTGCAGCGCGGCGGCGGCCAGGTCGAGCAACCAGGAGCTGATCACGCTGCCACGACGCCATACCTCGGCGACCTCGGCGACGTTGATGTCGTAGCGGTAGTACTCGGGGTTCGCCAGCGGCGCGGTCTCGGCGTCGCCTTGTTGCGTGCGGGTGCCGATGTCGGCGTTGTGCAGGATGTTCAGGCCCTCCGCCAGGGAGGCCATCATGCCGTACTCGATGCCGTTGTGGACCATTTTGACGAAGTGCCCGGCGCCGGTGGGTCCGCAGTGCAGGTAGCCCTGCTCGGCTGGCGTGACCGGACCGTCGCGGCCTGGGGTGCGCTCGGCGGTGCTGACGCCGGGAGCTAGCGATGCGAAGATCGGTTCAGCCTGGGCGACGGCATCGGTATCGCCGCCGATCATCAGGCAGTACCCCCGGTCCACGCCCCAGACGCCGCCACTGGTGCCGCAGTCCAGCAACCGAACGCCGCGCTCGGCCAGCTGCTTCGCGTGCCGGATGTCGTCGCGGTAGTAGGTGTTCCCGCCATCAATGACGGTGTCACCGGACTCCAGTGTCCCGGCCAACTCGGCGATGACGGAGCTGGTGATCTCACCCGCCGGCACCATCACCCACACCACACGTGGCGCGGTGAGCTTCGCTGCCATCTCCGGTAGCGAGCTGACACCGGTCGCGCCATCACCGGCCAGCGCATCGACGACGCTGGCAGCACGGTCATAGACGACGCACTCGTGGCCATCGCGCATCAGTCGCCGCACGATGTTGGCTCCCATGCGACCGAGGCCGATCATCCCCAACTGCATCTACGTCTCCTTGGTGACCTGTTACGTGCGTTGCGCGACTACCCCAGATTCCCCGGAGCAGGCGTGGGTACACCCTGGTGAGAAGGTTGACACAACCACACAGGACGGAGCGGACACCATGCTCTTGGCGGGTAGGAGGGCGATCGTCACCGGCGCATCCAGCGGTATCGGCAAGGCCACCGCGCAGCGGCTGGGCCGCGAAGGTGCCAATGTCTGCGTGAACTATTACTCCGACAAAGAGCAAGGCGCTGCTCACGAGGTGGTCGCGAGCATCGAGCGAGCCGGCCCGGGCAAGGCCGTCGCCGTACAGGCCGACGTCGGCAGCGAGACCGACGTCGAGCGGATGGTGGCCGAGACCGTCACAGCGTTCGGCGGTGTGGACCTCCTGGTCAATAACGCCGGAATCGAAAAGCAGATCCCACTGCTGGAGACATCGCAGCAAGACTGGGAGCGAATTCTGCGAACCAACCTCACGGGGACGTTCCTGTGCCTGCGGGAGGCCGCCAAGGTCATGGCCGCCGGCGGCGGTGGAGTGATCGTGAACATGTCCAGCGTGCACGAGTTCATTCCCTGGCCCGGCTTCGCACCGTATTGCGCCAGCAAAGGCGGGGTCAAGCTGCTGATGGAGACCGCCGCCCGGGAACTCGCCCCAAAGGATATTCGCGTGATCAACATCGCTCCAGGCGCCATAGTCACGCCCATCAACAATTTCGTTCTGGATGACCCCGAGGCCAAACACGCGGTGGAAGAGGAGATCCCGATCGGACGGATGGGCGAGCCCGAGGAAATTGCGGCGGCGGTGGCTTGGGTGGCCAGCGGGGAGGCAAGCTACATCACCGGCACAACCGTTGTTGTGGACGGCGGGATGTCGCTGTATCCCAAATTCGTTTAGCGGTCGCCGAGCCTGACGCCCCAGCGGGTCGTGACCGCCTCACCCGGTCCGAGCCGGCGAACTCCCTGCCCGGACTGGAATGCGTTCGGCGGGCAGGTCATCGGCTCGGCACCCAAACCAAGGCGGCGACGGTCCGGGCTGAGCGTGTCGCCGGTGTAGAGCTCGACGATCGGATACGTGCCGTCGACCCACAGCTCGACATGGCGACCATCCGACCCCGCCAACCGGACCCACGCCAGCCCGGACTCGTCTCGGACGAGGTCGGTGAAGGCGAAATCGATCCGCAAGTCACCTAACCTCCGAGGATCGGAGAAATCGAAACGCCCCCCGGTCACCGGCTCGACCCCGGTTGGCAGCTGACGGATCTGGTCAGTGACGATCCGACTGCCGGCCGTGAAGCTCAGCACCGCATCGTCGATCACGCCGCTACCCGGTGAGAGGTACGGATGCTGCCCAGTGCCATAAGGGCAGCTGCGGTCGCCCCGGTTGGTCGCCGTGGTGGTGACCGTTAAGCCGGCGTCATCGAGGCGATAATCCACCTCGACGTCGAGCAGGAACGGGTACCCGGTCAGCGGATGCAGCCGGGTGCTCATAGTGACCCGGTCGGGCTCCTCGCGCACCGCGTCCCATGACCGCCAGCGCAGGAAGCCGTGGATCGCGTTGTTCTTCTCCGGTTCAGTGAGCGCCACTTGATAGTCGACGCCGTCGAACCGGTACCGGCCGTCGGCCAGCCGATTGGGCCAGGGCACCAGCGGAGCGCCATGCGCGCCGTCACACATCGCAGCCAGCGGGTAGGGGTCGAGAACCGCCCGCTCACCGACGCGGTACTCCCGCACCCCGCCGCCGACCTCCACCGCCACGGCAACCTGCTCGCCATGCCGGATCTCGAACTGCCGCCCCGACGGTGGAATGCTCATACGACCTCAGGCTAGTGGCCGACCCACCAAACGACACTGACCGCCTAAAGTCACAGATCACACGCGGGTCCCGGCGCCGAAGCCAGGAGGTGGTGGTGCAAAGCCTCCGGGTGCGGCTTCTGGGCGCTCTTCAGGTGGAGGGGTGCGATCCGGCGCGTCTAGGCCGCCGTCAGGTTCGCAAACTGCTCAAGGTCCTCGCCCTCTATCACGACCGGCACGTCGGGCTGGATCGGCTAGCCGACTGCCTGTGGGGCGACGATCCCCCGGCGCGACCCGCTGATCAGATCTCGGTGCTGGTCAGCCGGCTGCGTGGGGTGCTCGGTGTCGATCGGGTTCGACGCAACGATGCCGGCTACTTGTTGGCGGTTGACTGGCTGGATCTCGATGCGCTTCGGGAGTACGCGGCACAGGCCGATCGCCGGCTGGCCGCAACCGCGGTGGGAGCCGCCCGAACGGCAGCCGCAGCCGGGCTCGCGCTGGTCCGAGGACCGCTGCTCGCAGACGAACCGGATGCCCGGTGGGCCGATGCGGAACGCTCGGCTGCTGATCTGCTCGTCTCGCGCCTGCACCACACGGCCGCCGCGGCAGCCCTGGCGGCCGGCGACTTCACGAGCGCCGCTGAGCTGTCCATCCAGATGCTCGCGGCGGACGCCTATGACGAGGCGGCATTGCGGGCGCTGATGGAGGCGTTGACCGGATCGGGCCGTCCAGCTTCCGCGTTGGCCGCCTACTCCGGAGCCCGCGAGCGCCTGGTCGAGGACTTGGGGATCGGTCCGTCCACCGAGACCGAGGCGCTGCACACAGCGATACTGCTCGGTGAGCTTCCCGCTGCCCGTGTGCCAGGCAGGTCCGTTGTCACCACCCCCGTTGAACTGCCGGGGCGCGCCGGCGCGATCAGCGAGCTCGATGCTGTGTTCCAGCGCGTCGAGCACGGGTGCGGCCAGGTGGGAGTGGTCGAGGGTGAGGCCGGGATCGGCAAGTCACGGTTGCTGCAGGTCTGGCGTGAGCGGCTGGCCGCTCGCGGAGTGCGGGTCGTGGCGGTGGCGGGCGACGAGCTCGGTCGAGCCCTGCCGCTGCAACCGCTTCTCGACGCGGTGGGTGAGCTGGTACGCCACGCCGGCAGCGGCGGCGCCGACCAGGTCGTGGGTCCCGATATCGCCATTCTCGGGCCGTTGATCGGCGGCCAGACCGAACCGGCCGGGGCTGCTCAGCTCGCCGCGCTCACCGACCCCGGCGCTGGCCAGGCACTGCTGTTCGCGGCGCTGTTCAGCGTCCTGCGACGGCAGGCGGAACGGGAGCCGCTGGTGCTGGTCATCGACGACGTCCATCTCGCCGATACTGCCACCACGAGATGGCTCAGCCAGGCGGTGCGCCGCCTCGCTGACAGTCGCGTCGCCGTCATCGCCGCCCGCCGGACCGAAGAAGGAGTTCCGCTACCCGCTGTGACGACCATTGCCTTGGGTCCGCTCGATCTCGACGCCGCCGTGGCGATCGTCGGGCCGGATCGCGCCGCGCGGCTACACACCCGCAGCGCGGGCCATCCCCTGTTCCTGGTCGAGCTGGCGGCCGCCGACGCCGAGGTCGAGCTGCCGGTCAGCATCCAGCGTGCCGTCGAGGAGCGCTGCGCTCGCAGCGGCGCCGCGGCAGCCACGTTGCGCGCCGCCGCGGTGATCGGTCCTGACATCGACCTGGACCTCCTCGCGGCGGCGACCGCCACGGCGCC
>JAODNG010000291.1 GCA_025465385.1 Pseudonocardiales bacterium | reverse complement strand
GATTGTCGCTTGGTCAGTGACGGCGGGTTCAGGCATCTCTACGCCCTTTCGCCCTTCAAGGGCCCGTACTTGTGTTCTTGGACTGCGACCGTCCAGTTCGTGATACTGGCCTCGACCCACTGGCCTTCGCGCTCGACGATGCGCAGCTATTCACCAACACGAACCTCACCAACACCCGCGGTCTTCGATGAGGCTCGAAGGCCCCCAACGGAAGATGTAGCCGAGGTATCCGACTTGTCCACTACCTGTGATCATGGTTCCGCTGGTGAGAGCGCATCTGGCAGTGTTTTCCAGGCCACGGCGGGGTGACGTTCCCTTGATCCTGAGCAGGCTGATCTCCCGGGCGCCAGCGCGGTGGTGGAGTGAGAGCATGCCGCCGCAACGATTTCACCCGATGGGGCGAGACGCAAGACGTACTAGCCGGCTGTTCGTTCCCCTCTTTCCTGTAGTGGCTTGCACTGGCCACTCCGTGTGGTGGAAGTGCCGCATACGGCTCAGTAATGGAGGTCTCAGCATGGCATCCTTCGATTTTACCCGGTCAACCATCTCAGCGAACATCCAACCGTCGATGTGCAGATTACGTGCGTAGGTGCGGGTGTTAACGTCGGCATTCTAAATTTCATCAAAGACGGTCTCTGTGCCCGGCAAACGTAGGCGGCCAGACTCCCGTTGTTAATTTTCCGACACGTCAGTTCAATGACGTGATTACGACCTTGAGATATGAAAAGCCCCTGGCGCTCAATTTCAATGTCGATAACAAAATTGGAATAGTCGGCACGGCGCGGGAGCCGGTCGGAGAACAGGAGGCGGTGTAGAGCCTCGCCGTCGGTGTGGGACACCGACGGGGTGCGCGACGTCTGTCCACAGACCGCATCAGGGATCGGGCGTGCAGGTCGCGAGCGGCACGGTCCGGTTTCCCGTGCCGCGCGCTCCTACGCCTGGGCTCAGTCGAATTCGCCGGCACGCACACCGGCGATGAACGCTGCCCACTCGGTCGCGGTGATCACCCGCGCCCCCGGGCGACCGCGTCCTGACGACACTGCTATTACCAGGCCTGGCTGCAGCGCTGGCGGCCCCGAGTCGAGGTGATCGACTGCCACTTCGGGACGGCGGCCCGTCGAGCCTCGTGAGTATTGACCCTCGGCGGCTTCGTCCTGGATGTCCTGTCCCATCGAAGGTGAGTCACCGTCAGGCGTCGTGGGCTGGGTGCCTCAGATAGGTGGGTCGGATCCGTCCCACCTATCTGACCTATCTGAGGCAACTCTGCGAGTTCGGGCTGAGCCAAGCTGCGCTCGCCAGGTCCCGTCAAGAAGGCCAGTGAGGGTGTCGGGCTGGCTGCTGACCTTCGGTCTCCCGGATGCCTCGACCGTGCCGGGAACCTTCCGCGTGACCTGGAAGGATTTGCACCACCGCAGCAGCAGCGAGTTCCACAACGCGCCGATGCCGTATTCGGTGTTTTTCAATGGCGGCGACGCCTTCGATGAAGGCAGCGTCACTGTCTGCTCCAGCGGGTGCGTTGACCTCACTCAGCCCGCCGCGCAGACCTTGTACAACACCTTGCACGTCGGCGAGGAGGTACAGGTCGTCAGCTGACGGTGGCCTGTGTCACCGCTGTGGTGGGTGTGTTCGGCCGGAGGGCGCAGTGCGCGGGGAGTGATGCGACGCTGGGTGGCTCGCGGTGGTGTGGCTTTTCCGGGATTCTTAGTCGAGCAGAGCGCTGACCGCCGCGGCCGTGCTCGCACCGGATCCAGGGGGCCGGTCATGTGGCTCGCCGAGGGGCTGGGCCGGGCAGCGCGGCAGGACCGGGCTCTACCTGGGGTCAGTGCCGCACCGACTGTGCAAGTGAGGTCACGGTGACCACTTCTCACGGCAACGACGTCGCCTTGTTCGACATTTTTGACCCGGCGTTTCGGGTCGACTCTGCGGAGGTCCGGGCTGCCGCTGACGCCGGCTGGTGGGCGCGCACCCCGATGGGAATCGCGGTGCTGCGCTACCAGGAGTGCCTGGCGCTGCTGCGGGATGGGCGCCTGCGCCACGGCAGCCTAGACGGGCTGGCCGCCCAGGGCGTCACCACGGGCCTGTTCGCCGACTGGCTGCGCACCATGCTGCTCAACCTCGAAGGTCGCCCGCACCAGCGCCAACGCCGGCTGGTGAGCAAAGCGTTCACCCCACGCAGCGTCGAGGTGCTCCGGCCGTTCATGCGCGCCACGGCACATGAATTAATCGATGGCGTCGCCGGCAATGGCAGTTGCGAGTTCATGACGGCCTTCGCTGATCCCTACCCGGCCTGGGTGATCGCCGAACTGCTCGGCATCCCCACCGAACGCTTCGACGCCTTCCTCGGCTGGGCCACCGACATCGGACTCGGGTTCAGCCCGGCCGCCGCTGCCGAGCAGGATCGCGTCGACGCTGCCGTCGCCGGCCTCTACGCCTGCTGCGATGACCTGATCGCAGATCGCCGGGAGAACCCGGGCGATGACCTGATCTCCGCGCTGATCGCAGCGCAAACC
>JAODNG010000010.1 GCA_025465385.1 Pseudonocardiales bacterium | reverse complement strand
GGGGATGTGCCGGGGCCAGCCGGGACGGCGCGGCGCAACGCGTTCGAGCATCTCCAGGTTGGCGAAACGCAGCAGGTAGCGGCGGGCACGCCGGTGGGCCCATACGTAACCGGCGACCACAGCGGCGACAACTCCCAGCAACCCGAACCATCCGGGTGCCGAGAATCCGCCCAACGCCATGCCAGGCAGTGAACCCAACAGGTGATGCAACCCCGGTGAGGTGCGCACATTCGGTCGTGGATGCGCGTAGTGATCATGCCCGTTCTGGGATGTCGGGGCGGTCGGCGTCCTGCACCCGTTCACTGCCGGTCAGGGTGTTTGATGGCAGCGCGATGGCCTCCTGGTCCGGCTGTCCCGGTGTCTCATGGGCGGTCTGGGCAGACACCGCGTCCGTCACCACAGCGGCGAATCTGCGATCCAGCCAGAACCCGGCAAGCTGGGAGGTCACCACCGACAGCAGCACGATCGAGGTGAAGAAGGAGTCGTTGATGATGCCCGCCTGGAAGGTGACAGTGGCCAATACGATGCCCGGTCCACCACGCGCGTTGAGCGCGACGGCCAAGTCCCACGCCCGTCCTGACGGCTGTCCGGCAAGTTTGGCACCGAACCAGATGCTGCTCGCCTTCAGTCCGCAGCTCAGCACGAAGAAGCAAAGGAAGAACCGGACTTCGAAGTTATGGATCAGATCGAGCTTGAGACCGACTGTGAAAAAATAGATCGGAATAAAGAAGGCGAGTGAGAACTGGCGTAGCGTGTCCCACGCCTGCCAGCTACTGGCTGAAATCGATGATTCTGCGCCTGTGGAGCGAATAGTGCCTACTGCTGCGGCGGTACGCGGAGGCTCGCCGCGCCGAAGGGCCAGTCCGGCGAGGAGCGCGCCAAAGATGGGATTGATTCCGAGTACAGTACATAACAGGACCGCCCCCAGCAGCCATGCCACTCGAGCCGCAACCGGGCTGCGCCGTGCCACGACGTTGATGCGGCTCAACAGCAGCCACCGGAATACCCGATGACCCGAGGTCAATAAGAACGCGAAAAAGACCAGCGTAACAAGCACATGGTAAATCACCGAAAGCGCCGTTGAATCGCTACCGATCAGCGCCCAAAGACCGTAATCGTCGGTCGGGGACTTATGGGCTAAGCTCAAGACGACAGCAAGGACAACGTAGAGCACGACATCCTCGACAGCCGCGACACTGAGCACGACCCGTGCGAACGGCGTGTGGAGCAGGCCGAGGTCCAGCATGATCCTCGAGATCACCGGAATGCTGGTCACGGCGACAGCTATGCCGAATATCAGCGTGAATGTGATCAGCGAGCCCGATGGACCTGAGAAGTGGCGGTAGTCGAGAAGTTGGACGAACAGCGCTCCACAGACGAACGGCAGGATCAACCCAGCAACGGCGATCATGCCGACCGTCCGCCGCTCTCGCTCGCCGGGGCGGAGTTGCATCTCGCCGCCCGTGACGAACATCAGCAACAGCAGCCCGAACTGGCCCAGCGTGCCGAGCGCAACCGACGTGGGTCCGGTCGCCGGAAACAGTCCTGCCTTGAGCTGGGGCGCCACCAGGCCTAGCAAGGTCGGACCCAACAGCAGCCCGGCGACGATTTCACCGATTACCGCCGGCTGGCGCAGTTTGGCGAAGAGGTAACCCAGCGCGTGAGCGGCGAGGATGACGACGGCGGTCGTGGTCAAAAGTTGCGCGACTTGAACGGTGCTGAGGGTCATGAGACCTTCCAGGGACGAGTGTCACCAAGCCGTGCTCGTATCCGTTAGCGTCCGGGGGCCATCCCCGAAGTATTCATGGACGGAGTCCCGCTTGCGGGCGATGAAAATTGGCGGGTGCGCTAGCGACAACGCCGACCGCTCCCTGGTGCAGCGGAGTACTGAGTTCGTAACACACGACTCATAAAGACGATCACTGATCACCCAACGGCACTAGGTCGACTCACAAATAGAAGGTAGAGTCAAACCCCAGAGAGCACTGTCACAGAGCGAGGATGCCTTGGCTGGAGATGTCGATCGGTGTATTGCGGATGTTCGAAGGCAAGTGTATTTATTGCCGACGTTCCAACCGAGGTCTCTTGTTCCGGTGCCTTCCCGGCGCTGGGCGGACAAGCAGCTCTCACGTGCTGCGCTTCAGCTCGGCGAAGGTCAGTATGTCAGACATCAATTCCTCCTAGAAAGCGTCTACCGCCGAGGCAGGTGATGTGGGCCCACGTGAAGTGATTGTGACGGATAGCTAAGGATAATCGACAGAAAGATGACCCAAATGGCGTAGGGAGGTCTAACCAGTGCGATCTGCGTCTCTTCATAAAAATTAAAGCTTTCTCTCATCTATGGTGACGTCACAGCTGGTTTTATAGCGCACCCCAAGGGCGCATCTCCGGACCGCCGCAGACCGCATGACCACTCACGACCTGCGCACACACCACAGCCAGCGCCGCCAAGGCGGCCAAGCTGCTCGGCGTGTTCGGGCACTGAAGATACTGAGAGCGGCTAACCGACCCCGCCCGATGATCTATGATTGACACCTTCGAGGGCGTACCGGGGGAGGTGCATGCCGCCAGACTGCTCATTGCAGGTCATCGCGCTCAGGGCAGGCACTGTCTCGCTGGTGACCACGCCGTGCTCGGCGGTGAGCTCGTCCACTATCTCGAACGAGGCCGCGATCCGATCCGGCGTGTCAATGATGATCGTCACCACGGGGGCCCGGCGGCCCAGTTGCAGCAGGCGATCGCCGTGCGGCGGGGTCTCGCCTTGGAAACCCCACATCCCCCGCAGCGCGGTCGCCCCCCGAGCACCTGACTCCCGCAGCCGCCGCACCAGTGCTCGATGCACCGGCTGCCCGTCGTGCAACGCCCGTTCCGAGGTGTGGACCATCAACTTCTGCCACACCGCCATCCCGTGCTCGTCGGTTGCCGACACGGCGTGCGGGCGCTCTATGAGCTCGCCGTCGCGTTTGCACACCTGAAGCCGTTCGAGGGTGATCAGCGGCCGCCGCAGCAGGCCACCGAGCTCGGGCAGGACCCGGCCGATGCGGTCGCCCGTGCCGACCGCAACGATCATCATCGGGACATCGACGTTGCGCCCGAAGAACCGGGCGCGGGTTCGCTGACCGTAAGCCGTCCCGTCCACGCCCAGCAGCACGGTAGCGCCGGCGACGCCGCCGCGGTGCAGCAGATCGCAGACCGCGATGAAGGCCGGGACCTGCTTGGCGCGCTCGTGCCGGCCTACATAGACGGTGAGCTTGATCGCCCCACGCGGCTCCTCGGGCAGGTGCAGTGGATCGGTGTCGCCGCGCAGCATCCATGCCCGCTCTAGCGTGACCAGTCCCTGGTGCACGACTGCTTGCAGATCATTGACAAGCGCCTCGATCGTCGGGCGAGTGTCCACCGCGACGGAGACGACTGGCAGATCCTCCGACAGGGTGAGCTGATCTGTCCGCAGATGGTGCTTGAGCCCGAAGCCCTCCACGCCGCGGAGCAAGATGCTGGTGGCGACTTCCCGCCGGCCGAACAGGTCCAGCTGGGCGTCGGCGAGGAAGGCCCGGCCGTTTCGCTGCCGCTCTCCGAAATAGGTGGTCAGCTTCAGGCAGTCCTCGCTCACAGCTGACTTCCGACCAGCCGGCCCAGCGCCGCGGCGGCCACGCCGGCGACCAGGCTCACCACCACGTTCGCTGCCAGGTCGCGCGTCTGACGATCCTCGGCAAGGCGCTGGCTCTCGAACATCCAGGTGGAGAATGTCGTGTACGAGCCCACCGCAGCAGTCCCGGCCAGCAGGGCTGCGTCGTGGCTCAACGACAGTCCAGTGATGAGGCCGAGCAGGACCGAGCCGGAGAGGTTGACCACCAACGTGCCGTACGGGAAGCCGCGAGGGGTTTGGGACGCGATCGCACCATCGACAACGACGCGCAACACCGAACCCGCACCGCCGATCAGCACCACCCCGACCCACACCATCATGGTCACGCCAGGACCCGGACTCGCCGCACCATGGCGGTCGCCACGTGAATCGCGGCGTAGCCACCGACGACGCTTGCCGACGCGTAACAGATGGCAAGCCCGTAGTTGCGCGCGTCGATCATCGTGAGCAACTCCACCTGCATTGTCGAGAACGTGGTGAGCCCGCCGCAGAGGCCCGTACCCAGCAGCGGCCGCCGGTAACTCGACAGCGGCAACCGCTCCTGCAGTCGGGTGGCGAAGTAGCCGAGCAGGAAGGCGCCCAGAAGGTTGACGACGAACGTCACCCACGGCCAACCCGATGCCGCAGTGGGATATGTCTCCGCCAAGAGTCCACGGCACAGCGCGCCGATGGCGCCACCGGCAAACACCGCGGCCAGCAGTCGACAGTCTGGTGTGGGTATCACGCCAGCAGATTCAACACGAGACCTCTGAACGCCCTGACGTCGATACCAGTCGTGCGCCGTCGACTGGACCGTCATATCAAAGACCTTGCTCT
>JAODNG010000009.1 GCA_025465385.1 Pseudonocardiales bacterium | reverse complement strand
GCCTGCCAGCCGGCATCCGGCGGACAGGTGCCATCACCAAACACTTCGCCTCGCCCGCGAGTTCTCCGTAGGAGGCCCTCGACATGAAACGGCACCTGGAAAGGTGGGAACCGGTGATCTCCGGCCTAGTCGCCGCCGACCACGGGGACGACGCGGCAGCCGCCACCGTCGACAAGACGCTGACCGCTTTGAGCAATCACAGCGGCTGGGGGGAGTTGGTCGCGGTACTTCGCCGCATCAGGGCTGGCGCTCGCGATCCCGCCGCGCTGGCCACCGGGCTCGACCCCATCGACGCCGCCGTCGTGCACCGTGCCCTGGCCGCCCTCACCGGCACCGCACAGGTCAACACCGACGCCTGGCATACCCTCACCACACAACAACTCGCCGACCTGGTCACCACCGTCGTCGCCGCCGCCAGCGGCGATGACGACGCCACCAGCACCCTCCACCCTCTACTCGACGAGCTGGCCACCCACCCGGACTGGGCACCCCTCGCCGCCGTCCTGCACCGCATCATCGCTGGCGACCGCGATCCCGCCATCCTCTACGGGCTCAATGACACCTACACCGCCTTCGTCACCCTGATCCTGGACCAGCTCAAGCAGCAGTGACAGCAGTCCAAAGTACGGCGGGTCCGGCCTCAAGCTGAACTTGGGAACGGCATCACCCCTGCCTGCCGCTGGCGGCGGTTCGCCTCGTGAAGTTGGTAACAGTGGGTAACGCAACTGTGACGCTCAGCGATTCGGTGGGTGCATTCGCAAACCTGCCCACCGTTGAAGGAGACCAACTTGGTCAACAAGCCCAGGCGCAGGTGGCCATGGATCGTTGGCGCTGTACTGCTAGCTGTCGTCATCGGCGTCATCGTTCACGGCGGCGAGAACAGCTCCACTTCCCCGATCACAGGCACCGCACCCCCAGCGCACGCACCGGCCGCCCCGACACCGGGTCTGGTCGCACGGCAGGCGACACGCCCGACCGGGCCCTTGACCTCATTCGGGGACGGCACCTACCAGGTCGGCACTGCTGCCGGCGACATCGCAGCAGGCTCCTACCGCAGCGCCGGGTCCACCGAAGGGATGCCCTGCTACTGGGCGCGGACCGGGGACCTTGCCGGCAAGGTCGACACGATCATCGCCGAAGGCTACCCGAGTGGACCGACCACCATCACGATCAAGAACTCAGACAGCGCGTTCCTAGCATCAGGATGCGCACCGTGGAACAAGGTCGGCTAACCTGCCCTTACGCACAGCACTGGGATACCCGCGAGACGTGTCGAACACCGGACCGGTCTGCCTCCAATGCAATCTGACCGCGGGATGTGGCTCGGCCGCCCGTGGTCACGGCGCGGTAAGTCTGTGAAGTATGAAGCCATGACGGTGCTAAGAGCGAACCTGCTAAGGCGAGGTGACGGCGATAGGCGAGTCACCAATGTCGAACTGTTCTTCGACTTGGTTTACGTCTTCGCGGTCACCCAGCTGTCGCACCACCTACTTCAGCACCCGTCCGTCGTCGGGGCCCTGCAGACGGCACTGCTGCTGGCGATGGTCTGGCTCGTGTGGGTCTACACGACGTGGGTGACGAACTGGCTTGACCCGGAGCGCCTTCCGGTTCGGCTCATGCTGCTGGTGTTGATGCTGGCAAGCCTCGTGCTGTCAGCCGGATTGCCGCAGGCATTTTCCGATCGTGGCCTGTGGGTGGGGGTGGCCTACGCAGTCATGCAGGTCGGGCGGAGCGCCTTTGCTGTGGCCGGACTTCGGGGCGATCCGCTGCAGCGAAATTTCCAGCGGATCCTCGCGTGGTGCGTGGTCAGCGGCGCGTTGGCGGTGATCGGTGGATTCACCTACGGCGGGACCCGGGTTGGGCTCTGGATCGCTGTGATCGGAGTCGACCTGCTCGGTGGCGCCGTTGGTTTCAATACACCGGGCTTAGGTCGATCCACAACGGAGGAGTGGACCATCTCAGGTAGCCACTTCGCCGAGCGCTGCCAGGCGTTCGTCCTCATCGCGCTTGGCGAGTCTGTTGTCGTCATCGGCAGCACCCTGTCCAACCTGCACAGCGTTACTAGCGCGCAGGTCGGCGCCTTCGTCGCCGCCTTCGCGGGCGCGGCCGCGTTGTGGTGGATCTACTTCGACCGCAGCGCTGATGCGGGTGCACAGATGATTACCGACTCAAACGATCCCGGTCGGCTCGGCCGTTCGGCCTACCACTTCATCCACCCGGTCATGATCGCCGGGATCATCGTCACCGCGGCCGCCGACGAACGGTTTCTCACCGACCCAACCGCGGCCGTTCAGGCCCCCACCGCATGGCTGGTCCTGGGTGGCACGGGGCTGTTCCTAGCCGGCCACGCCGCTTTCAAGGCGACTGTGTGGCACACCATCCCCTGGACGCGGCTGATAGCCCTCCTCCTGCTCGGTCTGCTCGGTCTGCTCGGCGCCGCGGGGCCCTCGATGCCCGCCCTGGCCCTCGCCGGGGCCACCGCGGGCGTCGTCGTCCTCCTTGCCGCCGCCGACCGCATGCCCAGACACCGATCTACAGCGCGAACGCACCACGGCGCCGCGGAGATTTCGAAACCGCCCCCAACCTCTAGCGGGCGCCGACCAACCTAACGGCGAGACGCAGACCACGCCGAAGGAATTGATCCGGACCCCGGACGATTAGTGTCGGCGCCGGTGTCGGTCTATTCCGATGTCGTTCGACGCACAAGACGAACGCAGACAGGAAGGAACCCGCCATGCCCATCGCCGGTCGCACCGAGACACGTGAGTCCGTCGGACCCATCGAACCAACTCGGCAAGGCAAGAGTGCCGCCCGCACCGGAGCGGTCATCAGCATCCTGGTTGGACTGTTCCTACTGTTTGACTCAGTGACCAAGCTGCTACGGCTGCCTCCGGTCGTCGCGGCCACCGTCCAGCTCGGCTTCCCGGCCGGCACGGTCCCGGTGATCGGCGGGCTGCTGCTGTTCAGCCTGGCACTCTACGTCGTCCCTCGTACCTCGGTGATCGGCGCGATCCTCATCACCGCATACCTCGGCGGCGCCGTGTGCACCAACCTGCGCGTCGAAGCTGCCCTATTCACTTACATCCTGGTGCCGGTCTACACCGCCGCGCCGGTCTGGCTGGGGCTGTACCTGCGCAGCCCTCGTCTGCGGGACCTGGTGCGCGCCGGACACTGAGGCCGATCTCCTGGGTCGACCCCGAGAGCATCCATAGCACGGCTACGCCAACGCCGTCGCATCCGCCATCGGCACAGCCGCCGCCCACGACCTGTTGACACGGCCATAATCACTACCTCGGATCGCTGACATGGCCCCGCGCGGTCGGAGCCCTCACCACCGCCCTTGCCACTGCGACAACTGCCGGCCAACCCAACGGTTCGGCTGCCAGCCAAAACGGGCGACTTTGGCTAGTACTCCGACGCCCCCTGCGCACCTTCCTCGCCAGACTCGGGTAGTCGGAGCGGCTCGGCAAGGTAACCGACGGGACAAAGTCGAGTAGCTCGTTACTCCCGACACCGCCGCCGGCCCGGCCTAGCGTCGAGTCATGAAGCTCGCGTGCACCGTTGAGGTATCGCCTGCCGTTGAGGTTTCCGGGAGCAATGTCATCAGGGATAAGGGAATCGGGTGTTGCGCCCGGCACATTTCGAACGATGGCGGTGCGCCGCTGCCGGAGCACATCGCGCGGTGACTCGTGCTGGATAGGGATGGTGGCGTTGTGACTGATGGATCTGGTGGACCCAGCTCGGCGACGGTGACCTTGTCGAAGCCGACTGGCTCGGGCCGGGAAGTAGTCGGCAGCTGGCAGGTCTTGCCGTTCGACTCCGAGGTGTTGGCTGTCCATGCGGCGTTGATGCACAGCGGGAAGGTGCTGTTCGCCGCCGGTTCGGGTAACAGCGACGTCCGGTTCAACGCTCCGGCGTTTGGTGACACGACGGTAGGCAACTGGACCAGCGTGGTGTGGGATCCGACGGTGAGCCCGCCGCCGGGACAGGACACCGAGTTCTTTCATCCGGACACTCCCCGCGATGCTCATCGCAGGGTGCTGGACTTCTTTTGCGGTGGCGAAACGGTGCTGGCCGATGGCCGGGTCCTGTCGACCGGTGGCACCCTGGCCTACGACGGCGGGGGGAGAAGCTTCGCCGGGCGGCCGGACACGGCCCTGTTCAGCCCAGCCACCAAGCAGTGGGCAGGACAGCGTCCGATGGCGCACGGTCGCTGGTATCCCAGCGTCATCATCCTGGGAGACGGCCGGATCCTGGTCGCCGCCGGTTTGGACGAGAGCGGCACCGGGGCGCGCAACACCACACTGGAAACCTTTTCCGCGGCCCCCAACCACTGGCACCTACTCCCGATGCCCGCCAACTTCCACGGGCTGCCGCTGTATGCGCATCTTTACCTGCTCGGTGATGGGTCGGTGTGTTACGCCGGTGGCCATATGGACGACGGCAGGCCGGGTGCGCCCGTGCGCCTGGATCTGACCCGCAGCCCGGCGACCGTTACCCCCATCCCGGGGCTGTCCAATATCGACGCCCGCGACCAGTGCGCCAGCGTGCTTTTGCCTCCGGCGCAGGCGCAGCAGGTGATGATCATCGGGGGTGCGCCCGGGCCGGGACCGGCCATCGCGGATGTGGAGGTCGTGGACTTCACCGTACCGGCTCCCGCCTACCGTGCGGTGGCCCCGCTGCAGATGCCGCGCAAGCACCCCAACGCCACCCTGTTGCCCGACCGCACCGTGCTGGTCACCGGCGGGTCACGACAAGACGAGCAGGCTCCGCTGGCCACCAACCACGCCGAGGTGTTCGATCCGGCGCACCCGGAGAAGGGCTGGACCCAGCTCGCGGAGGCGTCGATCACGCGGATGTATCACTCCGTGGCCTTGCTCCTGCCCGACGGCCGGGTGGTCACCGCCGGCGGCAATCCACATCGGGGTCAACGGGTCGGCTGGGAGCAGCCACCGGACGCAAACGAGGAGATGCACCTCGAAGTGTACTCACCGGCGTATCTCTTCCGGGGACCACGTCCCACGATCGGCTCGGTACCCGCCGAATGGCGGTATGGACAAAGCATGGACATCGCCTGCCCCCAGGCCGCCACCATCAATTTCGTCAGCCTTATCCGACCGGGCGCCACGACTCACTCGTTCAACACCAGCCAACGGCTAGTGGACCTGCCGATCACCGCCCGCAGCCACAACTCACTGACCATCGAGGTGACCGACCAGCCCAACCTCGCACCCCCAGGCTGGTACATGCTGTTCCTCACCGACACGACCAGGGTGCCGTCGGTGGCGCGGTGGGTGCACCTGGCCGGCGCCCCGGCCAGCGCCACCCCGGCGTCGGCCTACGCCCACGCCGTGCTCACCACCGCGGGGCTGGTCGCGTACTGGCCGCTGGCCGAAACATCGGGCACGGTAGCCTTCGACGTCGCAGGAACCCTGCACGGCAGCTACTACAACGGTCCCCGACTCGGCTCCCCCGGCCCGGGCGGCGCCAGCGCGGTGACCATGAACGGCGTCGACCAGTACGTACTGGTCCCACGAGACGTGCGTGACGACTTCAGCCTTGAAGTGTCCTTCAGCGCCCACGGCGGCGTCGGCGCCGGCGTCACCCAATGGTGGCAAGGCGCCGGACTGCTCGACGGCGAGGTCCCGGGAGTGGTCGACGACTTCGGTATCTCCTTAGACGCCACTGGCCAGGTCTGGGCCGGGACCGGCAACCCCGACACCTCCGTCCACTCCCGACCCGGGCTCAACGACGGAGCATGGCATCACGTCGTATTCACCCGCACCCGCACCACCGGCACCCTGAAGCTCTACATCGATGGTGCGCCCGTCGCCACCGCCCAGGCCGGCACCCAGCCGCTCACCGCACCACCCGCACTCCGCATCGGGGCACTACAAAGCGGCGTGAACCACGTCGCCGGCACCCTCGCCGACGCCGCGATCTACCACACCGCCCTACCCGCACCCACCGTGGCCGCCCACTTCCACGCCCGGACATGAAAACGGATCCCCCACGAGCAATATCCAGCTCTTCCCCTCACCCAAACCGGGTTCGAAAGTAGCGACGATCCCGACCCTGATCACAGTTTCCCCGCCCGACTAGGAGACTGCGCGATGATGCCTCGTGGCTTCCACGACGTCCCAAACTGGCTCTCGCCCCTCAATCAGGGCGCCTCGGTAGCCGTCAGCGACGTGACCGGCAACGGGACACCAGATCTCATTGTTCTCGCTGTCGACAGCGGCCGGCAGCCCAACCGCGCCGCCTACCGTATTGGGCGCGACCTTGATGCCGGCGGCGACGTCGTCGGAGGCTGGACTCAATGGCACGATGTCCCGAATTGGACCTCAAGGGACACCCAGGGCGCCGGGATCGCAATCACTGACCTCAACGGGGACGGTAGGCGCGACGTCGTCATCTTCATGGTCAACAACGCGGCTCAACTCAATACCGCAAGTTACCGCGTCGGCCGCGACCTGGACGCCGACGGGAAGGTCACCGGGGGATGGTCCGCGTGGCACGACGTGCCCTGGTTCTCGTGGGAAAACCAAGGGGCCGGAATCGCCATCGCGGACCTCAGCGGCAATGGCAGGCCCGACCTCATCGTCATGACCATCGACAACCCACCCATGCAGAACCGCGGTGTTTACCGCGTGGGCCGCGACCTCGACCAAGTCGGCAACCTTACCGGCGGGTGGTCGGATTGGGTCGACATGCCCGGTTGGTTCTCATGGGATAACCAGGGCGGCGGAGTTGCCGTCGCCGACACGACGGGCAACGGGCACCTCGACATAATTATCTTCGGGATCGACAACCCACCACAACAAAACCAAGCCTTTTACCGCATCGCCTTCGATGTCAACAGGGACGGCGTACCGGCGGGCGCTCAGCAAGGCAACCCACAGGCCGGGTGGTCGAGCCTACTAGGCGTGAATAACTGGTTCTCATGGGAGAACCAAGGCAGCGGGATCGCGGTGGTCCCTCACAATGGAATACCGCACCTCGTCGTCCTTGCAGCCGAC
>JAODNG010000545.1 GCA_025465385.1 Pseudonocardiales bacterium | reverse complement strand
CCGGCCGAGGCATCCTGCCTGTCTCCTCAACGTCACAAGATCGCGCTAGGTCGGTAGATGGCGGCGTCCGGGTGTCGGGACACCAGCGTCGCGACATCGGCGACGATCGCGGCGATCTGCTCGGCGGCGGCCCCGCCCAACGGTGCGCGGTCGGCAAGCAGTGCGTCGAGATCGGTCCGATTCAGCGGCAGCCTGCCGTCATCGGCCAGCCGGTCGAGCAGGTCGTTGCTGGCACCCTTGTCCCGCATCGCCAGCGCGACTGCGACAGCGTGCTCGCTGATGACCGCATGCGCCGCCTCTCGCCCCATCCCGGCGCGCACCGCGGCGATCAACACCTTCGTGGTGGCCAGAAACGGCAGGTAGCGCTCCAGCTCCCGCTCGATCACCGCCGGGTAGGACCCGAACTCGTCGAGAACCGTCAGGAAGGTCTCGACCAACCCGTCGAAGGCGAAGAACGCGTCAGGCAGCGCCACCCGGCGCACCACTGAGTCCGACACGTCACCTTCGTTCCACTGCGAGCCGGCCAGCTCAGCCACCATTGAGGCGTACCCGCGCAACACCATCGCCAGGCCGTTGACCCGCTCGCAGGAGCGGGTGTTCATCTTGTGCGGCATGGCGCTGGAGCCCACCTGACCGGCCTGGAAGCCCTCGGTCACCAGCTCATGCCCGGCCATCAGCCGGATCGTGGTCGCCAGCGACGACGGCCCTGCGGCCAGCTGCACCAGAGCACCGAGTACCTCATGGTCCAAGGATCGCGGATATACCTGCCCGACACTGGTGAGTACCCGTCCGAAGCCCAAGTGTTTCGCCACTTGCTGCTCCAACCGCGCCAGTGCGGACGGATCACCACCGAGGAGATCCAGCATGTCTTGGGCAGTACCCATCGGACCCTTGATCCCGCGCAGCGGGTAGCGAGCAAGTAGCTCCTCGAGTCGGGCGAAGGCCACCAGTAGTTCGTCGGCGGCGCTGGCGAACCGCTTACCGAGCGTGGTCGCCTGAGCCGCGACGTTATGGCTGCGACCGACCATCACGAGATCGGCGTACTCAGCGGCGCGTCCCGCCAACCTGGCGAGCAGCGCGACACAACGGTCTCGTACATGCACCAGCGAGCGCCGCACTTGAAGTTGTTCGACGTTCTCGGTGATGTCCCGCGACGTCAACCCCTTGTGGATCTCCTGGTGACCGGCCAGCGCATTGAACTCCTCGATTCGCGCCTTGACGTCATGGCGCGTCACCCGTTCCCGCTGGGCGATCGACGCGAGGTCGACAGTGGACGCGACCCGCTGGTAGTCGTCGAGGACCTGCTGCCCGACAGGCACACCCAGATCGGCCTGAGCGCGCAGAACCGCGAGCCACAGCTCTCGCTCCAGGACCACCTTATGCTCCGGCGACCACAGCCGGACCAGCTCACCGGAGGCATACCGCGCCGCCAACACATCGGGAATCACCCAGCCACCCTACGACCGCCCGCACCTCCCTGGCGCCCGGACGCCGCGACGCCGGCAGCCGTGAATTCGGCAGGGCCGACGGCTGGACGGCCTGCCGACGTCGGTGGTGACGTTCATGGCGAGGCCCGACACGCGGGGCGGTCAGAAGGGGATGACGCGACGGAATGCGTCGAGAACTTCGTCGGCCCAGCCGAGTACGCGCAGACCGTCGGTCACGTTGGCTGGCGGGTGGGTCAGCAAGGTGTCCCGGCGGATCAGCCGGGTGAAGTCGACCCGGACCGGCCCAATCCGCGGCGTCTGACCGTCCGGCTGATAGAACGTGACCCCGGCCCGCACCATGATGTCGATCATCTCTTGGGCGATGAGGCCGTACCCGACCGTGGTCGGATGGACGCCGTCCAGCGAGAACAGCCCGCCACTGCGCCGCCCGGTGCCGTCGCTGGTGAGAAACCGCGAATCCGGTGCTGGGGACAGCGCCGCGAGCTCAGGCGGCAGCGGGTAGGGCCGCCACCAGGATGGACGCGCCTGCGGGTCGTCCAAATAGCGGCGGCAGGCCAGCCGGTCGAGTAGCCCTGCGATGTCCAGCAGGTACCAGTCACGGCCCTGCCGGCGGGCGTCGGCGACCGACTCGGTGATCGCGTCGTTGTACTGGTCGATGGCGCTGTCGATGGCCCGCGCCTGCTCCTCGGTGATCGCCGGATCACGGCCGGCGTCGAAATCGCCATCGGAGATCCACGGGCGGGTGTAGTACGGGAAGTACCGCGAGCCCGGCGCCACCTTGCTGGCGACCCCGCGAGCGACCGGTGCGATGGTCACGTGCGGGACCGTGCACCAGATGACATGCCGGGCGCGGATCTGCTGCACCTTGGTCACGACGTGGGCGAGCTCGGCGATGAAGTCACTGGGCCGCCACACCGTGAACGCGTCCTTGCGCGCCAGGTCGTCATAGCCAGATCCGCTCCACACCACCTTGAGCTCAGTCACCGCCCCCAGCGCATTGTTCGCGCCGAGGAACACCACGAGCGTCTCGATGCCATGATCGGGATCGTCGCCCGGTTGCGTCCCTAGCTGTGTCCCCATCTGGGCACCGAGGGCAGCGGCGGCGTCGAAGACCGTGCGGCGATGATCGGCTTCGGTGGCGCGGGGCAGCACGCGCAGCGCCGCCCGAGCGCCGTAGTTCTGCACGACCTGGTGCACCAGGTCGTCGGTGGGCGCGCCTATTTCGGCCGCACAACTCTCCGCGGTGCGGTCCAGGGCGTCCCGCAGGCCCCAGCCGTAGACCGCGAGCACGTGGTTGGTGGCTAGCTGGTCGGGCACTACCGCACCGGCCCCCCGCTCCCAGTAGTCCTCCACCTGATCCATGAACTGCCGGCCGCGAAACAGTGCCATCGGCAGCTCCCACCAGTCCAGCGTGGCGCCGAAATGCTGATCTAGCTCGCGCATCAGCAGCTCGAGGTTCAGCGGAAGCCCGCCTGGGCCGCCGTAGCGCGGGTAACGCAGCCCATCCCAGCCCAGCTCGTCAGCGATGATCGCCGAGTAAGACAGATCAGTCTGATACACCGCACCGCTGGCGAACCCATGGGTCAGCGAGTCACCGATGGTGACCAGCCGGTGGGCCGCGGTGCCCTGCCAGACGATCTCGACCGGGATGCCAAGCGTCGGATCCCACACCGGCTCCCGTGCTTCCCCAGTGACGTCGACTTCGTTTGGAGTGCTCAACACGTGTTGTCTGTCGGGCTGTCGGCCGGGGTGGGGCGCTGCGCCTGCGCTAGCGCGTCGATCACCATCTCCAGCCAGCGCAGGCTGCGGCGATAGCTTTCGGTGTCCTGAGCCGACGGCGCCGGTGGCAGGATGCGGTCCGGCGAACCGGTGATGGAGACCCGACCAGACACATCCAACACAACATGCAGGGTTTCCAGCATCCAACCCCACTCGGCGGCCGACGGGTAACCGTGGCCGGGGAGCTGGACCACGCCGCCATGTCTGGGTAACGTGCTGAGTACCCGGGTCAGGCTGTGCTCCAGATCGTGCAGGACCCAGCCCTCCCAGAGCTGGCGTACCGGACCGGTTTCTTTCGTGCCACACCAGTAGTCCACGACGTAGGCCAGTCGACCGTCGATGGCGCCGATGGGTACCGGCAGTCCGGTGACCTGTGCCAGCGGATCATCGGTGCAACCGGCTAGCTGCCAGCGCACCAGCTCGCGTAGCCAAGACCACTGTTCGCGGAGGAAGCGAACCCCTTCCGGCGACAGCGTCAGCAGGAGTAGCTCGCCTTGGCGGTCGCATATGACCATCGTCTTGCTCAGCCTCCACTCCCGCAAATGATCGACGGGAGGCTATCGCGTCAACGACCCGCGAACCGGCCATTCTCGCGGCGCGTCGCGGGCAATCCGATATCGCTGCGGTAGTGCCCCCCCGGTAGGTGAACCTGCTGGACGCGCTGGTAGGCGTGCACGCGGGCGGCAGCGAGGTCCGCGCCGGTTCCCACCACCGAGAGCACGCGCCCGCCGGCAGACACCACGGCTCCGTCGTCACGGCGGCGGGTGCCGGCGTGCAGTATCCCGGGGCCCTCCGCTCCGGTGATCACATCCCCGATTCGGGGAGTACCGGGATATCCCTCGGCGGCTAGCACAACCACGACCGCGGCGCCGGAGTCCCACTGCAGTGGCGGTTGCTGGGCCAGCGCACCGGTGGCGGTGGCCATCAGCAGCCCGGCCGGCGGCGTCCGTAGCAGGGCCAGCACGACCTGGGTCTCCGGGTCGCCGAAACGACAGTTGAACTCGATCACCTGCGGGCCCGCGGTGGTCAGCGCGAGGCCGGCGTAAAGCAACCCGGTGAACGGCACGCCGCGCCGGGCCAGCTCGGCCACCACAGGCACCACGATCTGGCGCACCACGTCCGCGGTGAGCGACTCCGGCGCCCACGGCAGCGGGGCGTAGGCGCCCATCCCGCCGGTGTTCGGGCCGGCGTCACCGTCGCCGACTCGCTTGAAATCCTGGGCGGCCAGCAATGGCACCACTGTTGCGTTGGCGTCGACCAGGCAGAACAGCGAGATCTCCGGACCGTCGAGGTAGGACTCGAGCAGCACTGGATGGCCGCCGTCGAGCAGCGTCAGCGCGTGCACCCTGGCAACTTCGAGATCGTCGGTGACCACGACTCCCTTACCCGCGGCGAGACGATCGTCCTTGACCACCCACGGTGGCCCGAAGTGGTTGAGCGCCGCATCCAGCCGACCGGGGTTGTCCACCAGTTCGCTGCGCGCGGTGGGCACCCCGGCGGCGGTCAGCACGTCCTTGGCGAAGGCCTTGGATCCCTCGATCCGCGCGGCACCGGCTGACGGTCCGAAGCAGGCGATGCCGGCGGCGCGCACGGCGTCGGCCGCCCCGGCCACCAACGGGAGCTCGGGACCGACCACCACCAAGTCGGCCGACCACGAGCTGGCCAGTTTCGTGATTGCATTCGGATCGGTGACGTCCACAGCGAGCTGCTCGGCCAGCGCCGCAGTGCCGGCATTACCGGGCGCACAGGCCAACGCGGTCACCGCCAGGTCGTCGGCCAGCGCCAGTACCAGGGCGTGCTCGCGAGCACCGGCACCGATCACGAGAACTCGCACGGTGCGCAGGGTACTGGTAGTGAAACGCCCGACCCCCTGTCCAGGTGAAATGACCACTCCAGCGCCGTTGCATCGGTATACTGTCGACTGTGCTGGGCCGATCAGCCCCGCGAGGCACGCTGGGTGGTGGACAAAGCCAGATGGATAGCCCTGACCAGCGTGGATCGCTGGTTGGGCTGGCTCGTATATGGTCAGACGCAGTGAGCCCGACTGCCGAGGTGCCGCTACCGGGAGATCGGATCGAGGAGTGCCTGCTTGAACAGCTCGATCAGTTGATCGATGCGCTGCAGCAGGAGCATTTCTGCCCGGAGCCGGGGACCGAAGTCGGCGCGAAGCTGGTGGCTCGGGGCTTCACCGGTGAGCAGTGTTTGGGTCGCACTGTGGACATCCTCGGGAATGCCCTGCTCGCGCAGCCTGAGCTGGATAACGTCAACGAGCTGCCCGCCAAGGTCGTGTCCGTGCTCGGTGCACTGGCCAGCGGGTATGTCACTGCCCTGGGCCGTCGCACCCTCGCGCAGCAGGCGGCTTGGTTCCGGGAGGTATTCGACTCCGCGCCAGTGGGAATGGTGATCAGCCGGCTGGACGGCACGATCACCGAAACCAATGGCGCGCTGACCGATATCCTGCACTATCCGCCCGCTGACCTCGCGGGGCGCGACGTCGTCGAACTGTTTCATGCCGACGATGCGGCGTCGCTGCGAACCGCTTACCAGGCTCTCACCGACGGCAAGCGGCGACGTTTCCAGCGCAGAGTCACCGCGCTGACCGCGCGGGGGGACACCACCGGGGTTGCGCTGACCATCTCGTTGCTGCGCGACCCGGTGGGTATCCCGACGCACCACGCCACCATCGTCGAGGACGTCGCCGATCAGCAGCTCCTCGAGCAGCGGGTGCGGTATCAGTCGCTGCACGACCTGCTGACCGGGCTGCCCAACCGGCTGGCCTTCGCGATCCACACCGAAGCATTGCTCGAGCGCGAGCCCACCGCCGCCGTCATGCTCTGCATGATCGACCTGGATGGCTTCGGCATCATCAGTGACGGCCTCGGCATCGGCATCGGTGACCTCCTGCTGAGATCGGTCGCCGAGCGGCTCGAATCGCTGGTCGCCGATGAGAGCGCCT
This sequence comes from Pseudonocardiales bacterium, assembly GCA_025465385.1. Lineage (GTDB taxonomy): Bacteria > Actinomycetota > Actinomycetes > Mycobacteriales > Pseudonocardiaceae. Next base: position 1,517 of record JAODNG010000545.1, on the reverse strand, counting down.
TCGTCGCGCGATTAGACGCCGACGAGTTCGCGATCCTCATCGAGGAATCGCCGACCACGCCCAACGCCGCCACCCTCGCCGCACGCATCAACGCCGAGTTGTCCGAACCGGTCTACCTCGCGCGCCGCGGGCTCGCCGTTTCCGCGTGTGTCGGCATTGCGCGCCGCACCGCTGGGGAGACCGACTGCAGGGAGCTGATCCGCGCCGCGGAGGCGACGCTGCACCGAGTCCAGCGAACCGGCCGCGGGCAGTGGGGTCTCTTCGACCCAGCTGCCGACGCCGAGCAGCGGGCCAGGTACGCCTTGGCCACCGCCATGCCTGAGGCATGGGAAAACGGGCAGGTCACGCTGCGCTACCAGCCGCTGGTGCGGCTCGATTCGGCGGCAATGGACTCCGACCGGATGGTGGCGCTCGCGACGTTGCTCCGCTGGGACCATCCGGAGCGCGGGATCGCGGCGCACGAGGACTGTCTCGCGCTCGCCGAGCAGACCGGTCTCGTCCTGACGATCGGTCCGTGGATGCTTCGGCACGCCTGCGAGCAGCTTCGCGGCTGGCGTGATGAACTGGGACCTACGGTGCCGCCGATCCGCGTCGATCTGGCGACCCATCTGGCCGGAGACCCGGATCTGGTGGCGGTGGTTCGCGATGCTCTGCGGGCGGCCCAGCTACGACCGGAGGACATCCAGCTCGGGATGCCGGTCGAGGTGATCGTCGCGGGGCACGGCGATGCGCTCGACAACGTGGACACCTTGGCGGACATCGGGGTGCCCACCGTGCTCACCCGGTACGGGCAGGCGGTGGGGAACCTGATCCTGCTGGAGTCCCTGCCGGTGCACGGGGTGGAGCTGACCGGTTCCCTGGTTCGCGCCGCCGCGCAGCAGCCCGACTCGATGGTGCACTCCGCACTGGCCGGCCTGGTTCCGCTGATTCGCCGGACCGGCATCGCTGTTGCCGTGGCGGGCATCGACGACGACGCTCAAGCAGATTGGTGGCGGGGCGCTGGTGCCGACTCCGCGCGCGGCGCGGTGTTCGCTCCGGCCGTGGCTGGTCAGGCGGTCCCCGCGCTGCTGCGCGGGGACCCGACGTGAGTGCCGTTGCGGGCTATGACCGCCATCGCCACTCAGATGCGCGCCAGCGCCAACAGGTACTCCGCTTCTTGGCGCACTGGGCCGCCGTCGGGCGCTGCGTGCGCTCGATCGCGGCGAACATCTCACCGGCACGATCACCGGCGGCCTGCGCTGCGATGACATACGCCGGCGAGTGCGCGCGGAGGAATGTGATCAGTGCGGGTCCGGAATCGAAATGCCACGGCAGCGACCGGCGCTCGATCCGCACGTCGGTGACCTCAGTGCTCAGCCTGCGCGCCAGGATGTCTGGATCATCCCAGCTCCGTGCGTCAGGAGCCGCTGGGTCGGGGGGCACGAATTCTTTGACGATGCGGGCTCGCTCGGCGGTACAGCCATCGGCGGTCCACGCGGTGAGGCCAGCCGGCCGCCGGGTACCAGCACCGTAGCTGC
>JAODNG010000283.1 GCA_025465385.1 Pseudonocardiales bacterium | reverse complement strand
CGAGCTCGGCGCGATGAAGGTGCGCGGGGACGGTGGCGCTCCGATATATGTCCTCCCCGAGGACGGCAGTCCGGTGCGCGCGGTGGCCCGCGGCACCGAGCGGCTGGCGCGGGTGCTAGGGGAGCTGCTCGTGTCCGCCGACGCCAGCGCGAACCTCGCGGTGCTGCGCACACCCCCCGGTGCGGCACACTTCGTGGCCAGCGCGCTGGATCGAGCGGCGCTGACCGACGTGGTCGGGACCGTCGCGGGCGACGACAGCATCCTGGTCGTCGCCCGAGAACCGCTCACCGGGGCGCAGCTCGTGGACCGGATCCGGGCGCTGGCGCGCTCGTGAGTGCGAAGCCGGGCTATAACACTGTTTGCCACTCACGACCTCGACCGAAGGGAGAGCGGGATGACTGAGCGGGTCGTACTGGCCTACTCCGGGGGTTTGGACACCTCGGTGGCGATCGGATGGATTGCCGAGGAAACCGGAGCTGAGGTCGTCGCCGTCGCGGTTGATGTCGGCCAGGGCGGCGAGGACCTGGAGACCATCCGCCAGCGGGCTCTGGCCTGTGGCGCAGTGGAGGCCGTCGTCACCGACGCTCGCGACGAGTACGCCGCGCAGTACTGCCTGCCGGCGCTGCAGGTCAACGCGCTGTACATGGACCGCTATCCGTTGGTATCCGCGTTGTCTCGTCCGTTGATCGTCAAACATCTGGTGGCGGCCGCGAAGTACCACGGTGCCAGCACGGTCGCGCACGGGTGCACTGGCAAGGGCAACGATCAGGTGCGTTTCGAGGTGGGCATCGGCGCACTCGGGCCGGATCTGCGGGTGATCGCCCCGGTTCGGGACTACGCGTGGACCCGGGAGAAAGCGATCGCCTACGCCGAGGAGCGCGGTCTTCCCATCGATGTCACGAAGCGTTCGCCGTTCTCCATCGACCAGAATCTGTGGGGCCGGGCGGTCGAGACCGGGTTCCTCGAAGACCTGTGGAACGCCCCGACCAAAGATGTGTACTCCTACACCAGCGATCCGACCGAGTGGAAAGCGCCGGATGCGCTGGTAATCACCTTCGAATCCGGTGTGCCGGTCGCCATCGACGGCGTCCCGGTGACGGTGCTGGAAGCGATCCAGCAGCTCAACGCCCGGGCAGGAGCCCACGGTGTCGGCCGGCTGGACATGGTCGAAGATCGATTGGTCGGCATCAAGAGCCGGGAGATCTACGAGGCGCCCGGCGCGATCGCCCTGATCACCGCGCACCAGGAGCTGGAGAACGTCACCGTAGAGCGCGATCTGGCCAGGTACAAACGCAGCGTCGAGCAGCGGTGGACGGAGTTGGTCTACGACGGTCTGTGGTTCTCCCCGCTCAAGCGTGCGTTGGACGCCTTCGTCGCCGACTCCCAGCGCCACGTGACCGGAGAGATCCGGATCGAGCTGGTCGGCGGCCGGGCCACGGTGACCGGACGGCGCAGCCAGCAGTCGCTCTATGACTTCAACCTTGCCACCTACGATGCGGGTGACACTTTCGACCAGTCCCTGGCCAAAGGGTTCGTGCAGCTGTGGGGCCTTCCGTCGAAGCTAGCGGCGCAACGAGACCTGCTTGGCAGGGTCGAGCCAAAGACACCGCGGGGGTTGTCGTCGTGACCGCACTCTGGGGTGGCCGCTTCAGTGCGAAACCGGCTGATGCGCTGGCGGCGCTGAGCCTGTCGACGCATTTCGATTGGCGGCTCGCCCGGTATGACATCCGCGGCTCCCGGGCGCACGCGCGCGTGCTGCACGCCGCCGCGCTGCTCGACGACGATGAGCTGACCGCGATGCTCGATGCACTGGATCGCCTCGACGCTGACGTCGACTCCGGCGCGTTCGTTCCGGTACCCGAGGACGAGGACGTGCACACTGCGCTGGAGCGCGGCCTGATCGAGCGCGCCGGCCCGGAGCTCGGTGGCAGGCTGCGCGCTGGCCGCTCCCGCAACGACCAGATCGCGACACTGCTGCGAATGTGGCTTCGCGACGCGGCACGCCGGATCGCCACCGGGACCCTGGACGTGATCGACGCCCTGCTCGACCAGGCAGAGGCACACCCCGATGCGCCGATGCCGGGCCGGACGCACCTGCAGCACGCCCAGCCCGTGTTGCTCGCTCACCATCTCGGGGCCCACGTGCAGGCCCTGCTACGAGACGTTGAGCGATTGCGGGACTGGGACGCTCGGGCAGCTTTGTCGCCTTACGGCTCCGGTGCGCTGGCCGGCTCGTCGCTTGGCCTGGACCCGGCCGCGGTGGCCGCCGAACTTGGCTTCGATGCGCCGGTGGAGAACTCGATCGATGGCACGGCATCGCGGGACTTCGCCGCCGAGACCGCGTTCGTGCTCGCGATGCTCGCCGTGGACCTGTCCCGGATCGCCGAGGAGATCATTATCTGGTCCACCGCCGAGTTCGGCTATGTCGCCCTGGACGATTCCTACTCGACCGGTAGCTCGATCATGCCGCAGAAGAAGAACCCGGACGTGGCCGAGTTGGCCAGAGGTAAGGCTGGCCGGCTGATCGGCAACCTCACCGGTCTGTTGGCCACGCTCAAGGCGCAGCCGCTGGCCTACAACCGGGACCTCCAGGAGGACAAAGAGCCGCTGTTCGACTCCGTCGACCAGCTCGAGTTGCTGCTTCCCGCGATGGCCGGGATGGTCGGCACCTTGGCTTTCCACACCGAGCGCCTCGCCGAGCTGGCCCCAGCGGGGTACACCCTGGCCACGGATCTTGCCGAGTGGCTGGTTCGCCAGGGGGTGCCGTTTCGCACCGCGCACCAGGCGGCTGGCGCTTGCGTGCGGCTGGCCGAATCCCGCGGGGCGGAGTTGGCGGAGCTTTCGGAGATGGAGCTCGCCGCCGTCCATCCTGAACTGACCATCGATGTACGCCGGGTGCTCAACGTCGCAGGGTCGATCAACTCCCGCGATAGCTACGGCGGGACTGCCCCCGACCGCGTCGCCGAACAGCTGCAGCGCGCCCGGCGCGCCGCCGACGGGCACCGTTCCTGGATCAGCTAGTGGCGGTCAGGACCTTTGCCCGCGAGCACCTCGCCGTTGACGTCCTGGCGGCAGCCCGGTTGCTGCTGGGTTGCCTGGTCGTTGCGGACACACCCGACGGCCAGGTAGTGGTTCGCCTCGTCGAACTGGAGGCCTATCGCGGTTCCGATGATCCTGCGGCGCACTCCTACCGCGGCCGCACCGCCCGAAACGCCGTGATGTTCGGTCCGCCCGGCCACCTGTACGTGTATTTCGTCTATGGGCTGCACTTCTGTGCCAACATCTCGTGCCTGCCTGACGGGGAACCCGGTGCAGTGCTGCTCCGCGGCGCTGAGGTCGTCTCCGACCTTGATACCGCCCGGTCGGCCCGGCCTACCGCGCGGTCCGACGCCGACCTCGCTCGCGGGCCCGCCCGGCTGGCGACGTTGCTCGGGCTACGCCGTGAGCACAACGGTCTCGACGTCACCGACCCCACATCGCAGGTGCGCCTGCTGCCCGGCGATCCGATCGCCGACGACCGAGTGCGTACCGGTCCGCGGGTCGGCGTCGCCGCCGCACAAGACCGTCCCTGGCGGTTCTGGGTCGCTGACAGTCCGGCCGTGTCGGCGTACCGCCGGCGTCCGCACCCGACCAGACCTCGCCGCGACTGATCGATTCGTCGCTGTCATCAGCAATCACCTTCCGTGAGCCCTGCGGGAGGCGCGGAGTGCGCGTACACTCGGACGCGACGAGCAGTTTCACTGAATTGGGCGACCACTCTTACCTAACGTCTTCAACTCGGCGAGCGGGGCGACGTCACCGCACGCGTGGACGCGCACCAGGTTCGGTAACCGGCCGCGGTGCTGTGCTGCCGCCCGCTGGCGGCTGCGGACCGCCGATTTGACTTCCGCGGCGTGTTGGCCGTACCTTTCGGTTCGCCCCACAGCGGAACGGACGAAGCGCTCAGCGAGATGGTGTTGAGAGGTTAGGTCGGGGCCGCGAGGAGCTCGACTCAGACGGCTGCTAAGCTTGACTGAGTCGCCGGGCTCGTAGGAGGACCTTTCGGGGTCCACCAGAACGAGACCGGGGTACGTTGAAGTGATTCATCCCGGATCTGATCGCCGCACTGGCGGTTCGTGATGGTGTGTGCTTGTTCTTTGAGAACTCAACAGTGTGCCGAAATGTTAGTGCCATGTTTTTTTGTGTTGTTTTTTTGTTGTGCTAGTGTTTGGCTAGTGATCAGTGCGATGCCTGTTTG
>JAODNG010000510.1 GCA_025465385.1 Pseudonocardiales bacterium | reverse complement strand
AAAGTCTGCTGCGACCAGCTAGTGCGTCGCCGATCTGCTGGCGGGCCAGGGGGCTGTCGATGATGTCGAGCTCCAGCACGCGCGGACCGTCCACCTCCAGCAGATCGGCCGCCAGTTGATACAGGGTGCGGCGCTGCTCATGCAGAGCGCTGGGCGGCGCGATGGTCGCGTGCAGTGCCGGGATGTCACATCCCGCTGGTGTAGTCATTCGATGGTTTCCACAGTAGGGCGACGCCGTGGCCGGGTAGCAGCCAGGAGCGTACGACGAGGTCGCTCAACTGGTCTGCTTGGGTCCATCCGCCGGTAGCGGTCGATCGAAAGGTGAACGGGACTACCCGGAACAACCAGGAAGCGGATCCGTTGAGGGTCAAGGCGACCGCGTCGAAGCTGATTCGCTCGACGTAGCAGGGGTATGGAGCCTGCCAGAAGCAGGATCCGTCATCCACCCGCTGCAGCGTCGTCGACTGGAGGGACAGGTTCTCTACCGAGCCGACGATATGGTCTACGTCAGTGAGCTCGCCAAGGTCGCACTCGAAGATTCTCAGCGTACCTATATATTGTACTGGGTTCTGGCGGGGCATCGACCCCATTGGTCCGCGGAAGAAAGTCAGGAACTCCGGCCAGTGCCGGTAGCTCACCTCGGTCAACTCCACCTTGCCGGGGGCCACGTCGTGATGACCACCGTCGAGATCGGTGTATCGTATACCGATGTTTACCGAAGGGAGCATCGCATCCACCGACGGTTCGAACAACAGCCGGTCAGGGACGAACCACGACTCGAAAAGGGGCAGCCGGCAAGCGAGGGTGATGGAGTTACGAAGTAACGGGTCGCAGGTGGCGAAGATAACGAACCTGCGATCTGCCACATTCTCTTTGAAACTGTACTTTACCGTGGAGATGAGCTCGTAAGTCTGATCGTCGACTGCGCGCAATTCATAGTTCACAGTGGTGTGGGTACTGATGGTGAGATCGGCGCCATGCGGTTCGACGCCTTCGCCACCCAGCACGCCGGCGATGACATCGCGGTTGGCCTCACTGTACCCGTAGATCTCCGACAGAAAGGTTGTCATCACTTGCTGCGGCAACAACGCTCGAACAATCGATGGACCCGAGAGCCGTAGTAGCTCGTCGGCCAAGCGGCGGCGCAGGAATCGCCGGTAGGCCACCACGAGCAGCGCTGCGGCTACCGAAATGGCGAGGAAAGCTGCCAGCAACGCCGAAAGTGCCATGCCCACCGTCACTGGAGGACCGCCCCTCTGCGCCGCCGATCACAACATCCTGACGGCACAGTGCCGGGCGCGCCAGCCCGCCGGTCCGCCGGTCAGCGGGGCTGCCACTCCGGTTCGTCCTCAATGCCCACAAAAGTGCTTAGATGCGCCGGCCGTTGCCCCCCGTCCTGGTCGTCGGCCGCCTGAATCTCGTGGTATAGGCCGAGCAGGTGAGTCATCATCGCGGCGCGGGCGCCGGCTGAGTCACCGCGCTTGAGGAAGTTGACGACATTGTCGTGTTCAGTGCCAGAGCGGGCTGCCACTCCACGACCCGCGAAACTGCGCCGGCGCCACTCCGTGAGCTCAGGAATCAGCATGCGATAGGTCGCGAGCAGCAACTCGTTGCGACTCGCGCGGACGATGGCGTCGTGGAAAGCCTCATCAGTGCGGATCAGCTCGTCGACGTCCGGGAACGCCGCGAGGTGGTCCTTGCTGAGCTTCGCGATGTCGTCGATCTCGCCTTCGGTCGCGCGTGCGGCGGCAAGGCTTACGGCCATCCCCTCGAGCGCCATCCGGACCTCGAGCCGTTCACCGAACCGGAAGCGTCGCTCGGAGAGCCACTCCATGAAGTCACCCGGTAGGTAATCTGCCGGTTTGCGTCGGACGAACCAGCCCCGTCCCCGCCGCACCTCCACTACCCGGAGCACCTCAAGGCGCTGCAATGCGGTTCGCACCGAGCTGCGCGCTACCCCCATCCGCCTTGCGAGCTCTGGCTCGTTGGGCAGACGCTCTCCGGCAGGCAGCACACCGCTTTCGATGAGCTCTCGCAGCTTCTCCTCAATCACCTCTGGTAACGGCCGACGTTGGTCCAACCGCAGTTCCCACTGGGTGTCCCGGGAAGTCCGGTCGTTGCCGTCGCGCCCGCTGCTCATGTCAGCGTCACTCCTGTCCTGTCTCGGCTGAGTGCTCATCCCGCGCGACGCTGGCCGTAGGCACCAACGTTGGGCGGCGGACCGGGCAGCCGTCGAGGTATGACGACTTAATTCCGTAGTTGTCCGACCGAAGCCTACACCGGTAGGGCATCCGACTACACAGTTCGGTAGACAGACATCTGATGTCAGTCTACTGTGTCGTTATCGAACTGTGATGTTGGGCGGTCGGTGGAGCGTCGTACGCCACCGGTCGCATCCGGATCCTCGCGGAAGGGGTAGTGATCATGCCGCAGTCTTATTGGAGCGCGATACGCTTCCCCACCGCCCGGCTGCACAGCCGTGGCCTGGGGACGCACCGTCGTGGCGGAATATCCCGCGCGGCGCAGTGACGGTGCATGTGCTGAGCGCGATCCTGCTGGCCTGCCTCGGGGTGCTGCTCGGTGCAACCTGGACCATCCAGGCGTCACAGCCGAAGCTTCGGCGGCAGGCTGAGGAGCGACGCCGGCTCAATGAGCAGTGGTCTGCAGTGCGCACCGCCCGCCGGCAGCGGCGCCAATGCCCGCGCTGCGGCAACCCGCTGACCGATCACGACTGGTACCGGGCACCGGCTATCGTCGATGATCCCCTAGATGACGACTAACTGCGCCATTCCGGGTGATGGAAAGCGCCCGGAAGTGGTGAAAGGTCGTAGGCTGGGGGACGCGCGTCCCGGGTGCGTTCGGGGCGCGTTCGTCTTGCTGGTCGTGCGGTCCAGGCAGGCGGTACTCCACGAGGGAACGGTGAGGTCAGTGCCGACCGGCAAGGTCAAGTGGTACGACGCAGGCAAGGGCTTCGGTTTCGTGACCCAGGACGGCGGTGCTGACGTCTATGTGCGGGCTGCAGCCCTGCCTACTGGGGTCACCGATCTCAAAACCGGCCAGCGAGTCGAGTTCGGGGTGGCCGACGGGCGACGCGGTCCGCAGGCATTGTCGGTGAGATTGCTGGAGCCGCCGCCGTCGGTGGCGGAGGCGCGGCGTCGGCCGGCCGAGGAGCTGCACGGTGTGATCGACGACATGATCAGGTTGTTGGAGTCGGCAGTCCAGCCCGACTTGCGACGCGGTCGCTATCCCGATCGCCGCACGACCAAGCGGATCGGCGAGATGGTCCGGGCGGTCGCCCAGGAGTTGGATCCATAAGCCGACCCGACCCGACCCTTATCGGGGCGAACGCGCTCCCAACAGCCCCGGTGAGCTACCGCGGCGGTGCGATCCGGGAATCAGCGAAGTTCCCCGCCGGATCAACACAGTCTGCGCCAGGCCCAGGCTCAGCAGCGCCGACACGGAGGCGAAGCCGATCCAGTAGGTGGGTGGCAGCAGCACACCCAGCGCGCCGCCCATCACCCAGGATGTCTGCAACACGGTTTCCGACCGGCCGAACGCCGAGGCGCGCGACGCCTCCGGCACGCCGCGCTGGATCACCGCGTCCAGGCACACCTTGGCCACCGCGCTGCCAGTCGCCGCTACCAGAGCAGTGACTGCCGCGATGGCGATGCCCGACACCAGCGCGGTGAGCACCGCCATCGTCAGCCCAGCGACCACGCATCCGATGATGGCGTGATCGGGCCTACCGAAATGCGTCCGGGCGCCGACTGCGTTGCCCAGGAAGCTGCCTGCCCCGGCTGCCGCGCCGACGATGCCGAGTAGCACCAACTGCCGTCCAGGTGAGCCCTCCGTCTGGGCCTTGACCGCGAACGCCACGAAGAGCGTGAGGAAACCGGTGAGCAGCCGCGCGGTCCCGTTGCCCCACAGCGCGACCACCACCTGCCGGCCCATCGGCTGACGGCGCCGCACGGAGCCGAGACCGTCGCCGGCCTCGGTCCGCAGGGAGGCGGGAATCTCGCCTTCGGTGACTTCCACCCAGGACGGAATGCGTAGGCACAGGGCACCTCCGGTCAGGCAGATCACCGCGGTGAACAGCAGCGCTCCTGACGATCCGGTCAGCGCCGCTACCCCCGCGGCGGCCGCTCCAGATACTCCCGCAGCGATCAGCCCAAACGTGGTGAGCCGCGAGTTGGTTTTCACCAGAGTGATCTCCGGGGGCAACACCCGGGGAATCACCGCTGCCTGGAGTACACCGTAGGACTTGGCCAGCACCATGAAGCCCAGCGCGGCCGGGTACAGCAACCAGTCGTGGACGTGTGCCGCCATCACGATCAGCAGGAAGCTGCGCCCGGCGAACGACAGCGCCATCGCCACCCGCCGACCGTGCTGCAGCCGGTCCAGCAGCGGGCCGACCACCGGGGCGACCACCGCGAACGGCGCCACTGTGATCAGCAGATAGAGCGCCACATTGGTTCGGCTTTGGGCGGTGGCGACGGCGAAGAACAGCGTGTTGGCCAGTGCGACGGCGATCGCGGCGCTGGCCGCATAGTCCATCATCGCCGCGTAAGTCAGCGAGGACAGCCCGGACCGGCCGGCGCCGTCGGCCGTGGTGGCCCGGTGGAAGCGCCGCACGCCGTCGCCGACCAGCTGCCTGCTTCGCCAGGCCGCCACCCGCGTGACGGTGATCTTGCGAGGCGGTGGTGGCTGCCTATCCCTGGGCTGGGGGCCGCCGTCTTTCTGGTCGTCCCATGGATGCTTCTCTGAGCCGCCCGGCTGCGACCAATCTCGCTGGTCTGCAGCGGCGGCCCCGCTGGAGGCCGGCGGTGCCCAGCGCGGCGGCGGCGCAGCCGGCTGCGGTGGGTCGGTCCGGCCAGGACCGGCGCGGTGGCCGTCGGGCACCCACCGTCGCCCACGGCGGGCCCGACGGTGCCCCGGCGCGCCGGAGGGCTCGGCGCCGGACGGAGATGCGGGCCGCTTCACGCGTTCATCCTGCACCACAAGGGCCATCTTGGCGCTCATCCCGGCTGCCCACGCGCCTTGATCACGATTTATCTGCCGAGGGCGACAGCTCGTGTCGTTTCCCACACAAAACATCACGCCCGCTAGGACGATGGGGGGACGAAGCGCACCCGGAACAGCGACGGCCAGTGCTTGCCGGTGATCAGGAACTCGTCGGTGCCCGGGATCGAGGCGATGCCGTTGAGCACATCCCCAGACGATTGCGGCTGGGTGTGCAGCAGGCCGGATGCGTCGACGACTCCGGTCACCGCACCGGTGTTGGGGTTGATGCGGACGATGCGGTCGGTCTCGAAGACGTTGGCCCAGATGACCCCGCCGGCGCACTCCAGTTCGTTGAGCTGGCGCACCGGCTCGCCGTCGAGGCGGACCTCCAGCTGGCCCGACGGTGCGAAGGTCCCCGGATCGCGGAAGGTCAGCCGGTCCGAGCCGTCACTCATCACCAGCCGGTGCCCGTCGTGGCACAGGCCCCAACCTTGCCCCTGATAGGCCACTCGGCGGCGCTGCGCCAGCGTCGCCGGATCCCTCTCGATCGCTATCCCGCTGGTCCAGGTGAGCTGCCACAACCGGTCGTCGGTGACGGTGAGGCCCTCGCCGAACAGGTCAGCGGGCAACGTCGCCTCCCGCAGCATGGCGCCGCTGGCCAGCGCGGTGGCGCGGAGTCGGGACTGCCCGGCCAGCCCGCTGCCTTCGTAGAGCACCCCGTTGTGGATTTCCAGGCCTTCGGTGTACATCGTCGGGTCGTGCGGGACAACGGCAAGGATCTGTACGTGCAACTGTTGCGTGGTCGAGGCGGCGCAACCGGTTGGCATGGTGACTACTAGGACCACGGCCGCCAGCGCCGCGATTGTCAGCGCGGCAGCCACCGTCGCGAGCGTCGAAATGCCGCGCGGCACTGACCGGATTAGGCCTGCACACCGCCGGTGAGGCACAATTGGACTCGTGATTGCCGACACTACCGCGCCGGGCTCGGACCTCTATGAGGCCGTGGAGCTGGCCCGGCAGGCGGCGCAGGCCGAGGCCGGCGAACACCCGGTAGGCCAGCATGTCGAGAACCAGACCGAGGACGGCGGCGCGGTCACTCATCTGTTCGAAGCCGATCTCCCCGGTTACCGCGGCTGGCGCTGGTCGGTCACGGTGGCGTCAGCGGGTCCGGGGACCCCGGTGACAGTCAGCGAAGTAGTGCTGTTGCCCGGTCCGGACGCGCTGGTCGCGCCGCCCTGGCTGCCCTGGACTCAGCGGCTGCGGGCAGGTGACCTCGGGGTCGGCGATCTGCTGCCGACCGATCCGGACGACCCGCGGCTGGTGCCCGGTTACCTCATCGACGACGATCCCGCAGCGGAGCCGCTGAGCCCTGAGCTGGGGCTGGGACGGCTGCGGGTACTCAGTCGGGAGGCCCGCCTTGAGCTGGTGCAACGCTGGCACGACAGCGACCGCGGTCCCGACTCGGAGATGGCCCGCAGTGCCCCGGACCGGTGCGTCACCTGCGGCTTCTACCTTCCGCTCGGTGGCCTGCTCGCGGCGGCGCTAGGCGTCTGCGGCAATGACCTGTCGCCAGCGGACGGGCAGGTGGTGCACGCCGAGTTCGGCTGCGGGGCACACTCCGAGGTCCGGGTGGACACCAGCCCGAACGTACCGGTGGCCGAGTTGGTTTACGACGACGCCGAGCTGGAGCTGCTGCCTCGGACACCGGTGGAGTGAGCACCGCGAGACCTGCCCACCAAAGTCGAGCTGGGAACACTGTTGCGGATCCGTTCGATACCGCGGCGCTGCGGGCCGGGGTGCTCGCCGCCTGGCGGGGGTCCCCGACGCGGTTCCGAGAGGACGCCAACGCCGAGTCCGACCTCGCCCTGCTCGGTTACGCGGACCGGTTGTTCGTCGAGCTGGCGCAAAACGCTGCCGACGCCGCGCAACGCGCTGGGGTGCCGGGGCACCTGCGGGTCACCGTCCAGGGCCGTGAACTGCGTGCCGCTAACACTGGCGCGCCGCTGGACGCCGCCGGGGTGGCCGCACTGGCCGCACTGCGCGCGTCGGCCAAGCGGGACGGTGACAGCGTCGGTCGTTTCGGGGTCGGCTTTGCGGCGGTCCTCGGGGCCACCGACGCCCCGCAGGTGTTGTCCCGCTCCGGCGGCGTCGAGTTCTCGGCGCAACGCACTGCCGACGCGGTGGCCGATGACCCGGCACTGTCCGCCGAGCTGACCAGGCGCGGTGGCCGCCCGCCGGTGTTGCGGTTGGTGTGGCCGACCGCCGGGGACCCGCCAGCCGGCTTCGAGACCGAGGTCCGCCTGCCGCTGCGCCCCGGGATCGAGCCGGAGGTGCTGCTCGCGGCATTCGCAGTGGAGGCCGGTGACCTGCTGCTGGCGTTGCCGTGGTTGCAGCGCATCGACATCGGTGATCGGGTGCTGCGCCGCGACGGCGGGGACCCGGTAGTGGTGCATGACGGTGCCGAGCTGCGCCGCTGGCGGGTGGTGCGGCAGGCCGGCTTGCTACCGGCCACCGCCCTGACCGGGCTGGGGCCCGAGACGAGGCCGCAGTGGAACCTGTGTTGGGCATTGCCGGTCCGCCCCGACGGTGCGCCGATGCCATTGACCGCCGACGTGCTGCACGCGCCGACCCCGACCGCGGAGCGCCTCACCCTGCCCGCGCGGCTGATCGCCACGGTGCCCGTCGACTCATCACGGCGCCATGTGCATCCTGGACCGGCCATGGAGCTGGTGCTCGGCGCTGCGGCGCAGGCCTACCCGCAGCTCGCCGCCGCGCTGGCGCCGGATCAGCGCACGGTGCTGGTGCCGCCGCCGGGATTCCCTGCCAGTGAAGTCGACGCGGCGCTGCGTGAGGCGGTACTCGAAGCGCTGCGCCACACCCCCTGGTTGCCCAGCGCTGCCGGCGATGACATCGCGCCAGCCCACGCCCTTGTGTTCGACGTGCCGCTGCCTGACTTGAGCGAGTTGCTCGCCGACGTCATACCTGACCTGCTCGACGCCGAACTGGCCGGTGCTGCGCACACCGCCGCACTCGCCGCACTCGGAGTGACCCGGCTGCGTCCGGCCGCCATCGCCGATCTGCTGGCCGGACTGGACCGGCCACCGTCGTGGTGGCGGCGCTGTTATGCGGCGCTATTTGGCCTGCTCGACGCCGACCCGTCGGCTCGCGAAGAGCTCGGCGCGCTGCCGGTTCCGCTGGCCGACGGGCGCACCGTCACCGGCCCGCGTGGGGTGTTGCTAGGTGACCTGGTCAATGTTGCCGGCAGTGTGCCGACTGAGCTTCGGCTGGTGCACCCCGATGCCGCCCATCCGCTGCTGGAGCGGCTCGGTGCTCGGCCGGTAGGCCCTGTGGAACTGCTCGACGCGCTGCGTCCGGCGATCGAGCGCAGCGTGGATGACGCCGAGGACGGCCTGGACGTCACCGGGCTCGCCCGGGCAGTGTTGTCGCTGGCGGCCACCGCGGCAAGCGACAACGTGAGTCGGCCATGGCTCGGTGCGCTGGCGCTGCCCGATGACACCGGGGCACCGAGACGCGCCGACGAGCTGGTGTTGCCTGGTGGGGCAGTGCGGGATCTGCTCGCCCCGGACGCGCCGCTGGGCGTGCTGGATCCCGCTGTCGCTGCCGAACAACCGGGCGACGCGCTGCGGGCAGTGGGGGTACTGGATTCGTTCGCGGTCCTCGACGAACCGCACCCGGACGGCCCGGACCATGATCTCGATGATGAACAGCAGTGGTGGGCCCAAGCGCACGGCGCCGATGGTGAGCCGCCGGCGCGCCTGCTCGCCGTCCGGGACCTGGATCTCGTCGACGATCAGTGCTGGCCGATCGCGCTGCGCCGGATCGCGGCCGACCCCGCTGGTCTGGCCGCGCTGCGCCAGCCGGGCGGCTACACCGGCTGGTGGCTGGCCCGCCACGCCCGGTTGGGTGGCCACCCACCGCCGTACTGGCGGCTAGCCGGGGCCGTCGCGCTGGAGGGTCTCTACGACGTGGTCCCGGTCTGCGACACCGGTGAGGCGCTGCTCGCCGCCGCCGGGGTGCGCACCGGGTTGAGCATCGGTGGAGCCGCCGACGCCGTCGACCTGCTGGCCCGGCTGGGTGACCCGACCCGGACGGTCACTCCCGCGGTCGTGCACGCCGCGCACACCGCGCTGGCCGGCGCGGACCTCGATCCCGCGGACGTGGAGCCACCGGCCCGGGTGCGGGCGGTGACCGGCGGGGTGATCGGAGCCGACCGCGCGGTGGTGCTCGACTCGCCGTGGTTGGCCGGGGTGCTTCGGGCTGGCGAGCTGGTCTCCGGTGGCGACCCCGGTGCCTTGGCCGACTTGCTGGACCTGCCGCTGGCCTCCGAGCGGGGGGTGCCCGAGCTGCTGGACGCTTTCGCGGGGGCAACGGTGCGGTGGGCTGATCTGGTGGAGGTGGTGGCGGTCTGCGCTGCCGCCGGGCTCGCCGTTCCAGAAGGAACGCTACAGCTGCACGAGCAGCTGCTGGTACGTCACGATGGCGCCGAGCATTCGGTCCCCTTCTGGGTCACCCCGAATGGCACCGTCCACGCCGCTGACCCGGTACGCGCCGCGCTGCTCCTACACTCGTCGATGGCGACCCGTTTCCTACCGCCTGCGGTCGACCTTTGATATCTCGTGCGCGCGGAGGAATCGATCGAACACCTGCTGTAAGTCTGTCCGCAAGCGTTCTATGTCGGCCGTCAGGGTCGTGATCTCACGAGCTAACGTGTGAATATCTCGCACGTGAATGACCCACTTCGCTCGGTTAGCTTGGGCCGTTGATCGATCGATGGTCGCCGATTCCTTCTGCTTTTACGCGACGGGGAGATTTCGCATGAGTGAACAAGGGACGTACAATGCAAGTGGGAAATAAGTGCCCGTGGCCGGTAACGGTTTCGACGCAAGCACCGATTGTCTTGTCGTAATGATGAGCCTTTCCGTCCACCTCCTCACCAGACGTGGGGACCGGAGTTTCTCGCCTGCGGTGGCCTGCGCCGCGCGGTCCGGTTCCCCCGCTGCGGCCCGGCCCCCCTTCCCCCCTCAGGTGGGGCCGGGCCGCCGTCTCGCCTAACACCCGGTCGAGGTATGGGTGGACAGGGCCCCGCCGCGGCTCCCGTCCAACGCGCACCAGGTCCTCCGTTTGCCGATTGGCTAGCGGCGTTCGCCGTCCGTTCAGACTCCCGTGCGTGGCCGGTCATGTATAGCAAGTACTCCTTCGGAGTGGAATGGCGTGGTCTACCACCCGATCGAGAGGCAACAACGTGACTACACGCAGTTGGTGGCTCGGTAGCATCCGGACGGCGCGCGTGCGGCCCGACTGGACTCACCGCCGCCGGGCGGGCGCGCCCGCGGTGCATTCAGACGGCCCGGCTCAACGCACAGGCAGTCAGCACGAAAGTCAGCTGGACGATGGCTTCCGCGATCTCCTGGCTCATGCGCTGATCGCGCGTCATCGGGCGCGAATCACCGAGGCGCCGGAACTCATGCTCCTGCGGGAAACGTGGGACGGCGCGTGGGCACGCGCGGAAGCCGACCAGCTGATGGCTTACCTCCGGGCCGCCATGGATCAGCGGATGGTGGGTCGTGAAGGAGATGGCCAGCGAATTCTTCAGGAGGCTGCAACGTGATCAACCGAAGCGCGGACCCAGCGATCTCAGTGGCTCCCTCTTGGAGGGTGGAATCAGCGATGACCGTCCAGCCAACATCAGCGGAGGCGCCCGGCTTCGATATCGAGGAGGATATCGGGTTTGATGATCGTGGCGTCGCTGAACTCGTCACTCGGACACTGTGCGGCCTGCACAGATTGAATGGCCATTTCGTGCACATGAATGCCACCCTGGGCGATGACGGGTACGTCGCTGTCGACGTCACCCGCGTGTATTTCAATGGCGAGGACACCACGATGCGGGTGTTGTTGCACCTCGCTACGCCGGTGCGCGTGACACCCCAGTTACGCGCTCAGATTGACCACGGACCTAGTGCGGCATGAGACCGTAAGCATCGTGGAGCCAACCGCGGTGGAGGTCCGGGAACTGGTCAAGCGCTATCCGAAAGCGCAGACCGATGCGGTCGACCGGCTTACCTTCGCGGTAGCAAGTGGCGAGATCTTCGGATTGCTCGGCCCGAACGGAGCCGGCAAGTCCACGACGATCGGGGTACTCACCACCCGGGTTCGGCCCACTGCCGGGCAGGCACTGATCGCCAACGTGGACGTGATGGTCGCGCCGCAGACCGTGCGCAGCCTGCTCGGTGTGGTGCCGCAGCGCAACAACCTCGATCGGTCACTGTCGGTCCGGCAGAACCTGCTATTCCACGCCGCCTACCACGGAGTGCCCAAAGCCGTCCGCACGCGGCGGGCCGAGGAGTTGCTGGAGCAGTTCGCGCTCACTGACCGGGCCAATGAGAAGCCGGAGCTGTTCTCCGGCGGGCAGAACCAGCGGATGATGATCGCCCGGACGCTGATGCACGATCCGAGCGTGCTGTTCCTCGACGAGCCCACCACGGGACTCGACCCGGCCGCCCGGCTGTTCGTCTGGGACCGCATCCGGGAGTTGCGTGCGTCCGGCGTGACGATCGTGCTGACGACGCACGACATGGACGAGGCAGCGGCGCTGGCCGACCGGGTTGGGATCGTCGATTCCGGTCGGCTGCTCGCGCTGGACACCCCGGCCGCGCTGGTCCGTGGGCTGGCTACCGGCGCGAGCCTGCAGGTCACGGTCGAGCCGGTGGGCGAGCTTGGGGTGGCTGGGCTGCTCGACCGGCTAGGTACGCTGGCTGGGGTGCAACGCTGCGAGCAGATCGCCACCGAAGCCGCCGCGCAGTCCATCCGGCTCTACCTCACTGGGGAGGCCGCTGCGATGGTCGCCCCGGTTGCCGCCGCGGTGGCGGAGGTCGGGGGCCGGCTGATCGGGATGAAGATCTGCGAGGCCAGCCTGGAGGATGTGTTCATCGATCTGACCGGTAGGAGCCTGCGCTGACGACGACGGCACCGGAACGCACCCACCGCGCCGCAGAGGGGGTGCGGGGGCCATCCCGGGCACTGATGCTGCGCTCGTTCGGCTCCGTGTTACGCCGCGACATCGTCGTCACCGGTAAGGATCTGGTGGCGTTCTTGGCTCAGGTGCTGCTGCAGCCGGTGTTCTTCCTGTTCGTCTTCGGCAAGCTGTTGACCAGCCTCGGCTACACCAGCAGTGGCTACTCTGACCTGCTGTTCCCCGGCCTGGTCGCGCTGACCGCGACGGTGACCGCAATCCAGGCGATGGCGTTCCCGCTGGTGGCCGAGTTCAGCTGGACCAAGGAGATCGAGGACCGGTTGCTGGCCCCGCTTCCGCTGTGGGCGGTGGCGGCGGAAAAGGTGGTCTTTGCCACGCTGCGGGCCTTGGTGGCCTCGGCGGTGATGTTCCCGATCGGCATCGGCGTCCTCGGGTCGATCCCGTACCGGGCCGACGGCCTGGGACTGCTCATCGGCGTATTGCTGCTCGGCAGCCTGGTCGGAGCCTGTATCGGCATGACGATCGGTACGTTCGTACCCCCTACGAAGATCAATATCGCTTTCGCGCTGATCTTCACGCCGTTACTGTTCACCGGCGCCACCCAGTACCCGTGGCCGTCGCTGGCGCACCTGCGCTGGTTTCAGGTGCTCAGCGCGGCCAACCCGATCACTTACGTCAGTGAAGGCATGCGAGCCGCGCTAGTGCCGAATATTCCGCACATCCCGGGTTGGGTCTGCCTGCTCGCGCTCGCCGGCTCGCTGGCGCTGTTCGGCACCCTGGGCATGATCGGCTTTCGGCACCGGGCCATCGATTAGCGACACCTCGGCCGGACCCGCCTCCGAATGTGGACGAATCCCGCGAATCTATCCGCTAATGAGGATCATTACAGCTATTTTCCACGCTTGTGCGCCTACCAGCAGCGTGCGATGCTGGGCTACCGGGATAGGTGTGCGTCGTCCGGGCTTGCGTGGCCGCACCGCCCAGCCGTTGGTAGGGAGAGCATCGGATGTCCGTAGCCGGAGCGGCCCCTGTCCTTTCGACCATGAATGGCGTGGTGTGCTGCCCGACGTGCGGCCGCCCGGCGATCGTCGAGGGCAGGTTCCGGGTCCACGGCGCCGGTGGTTCGATCGGGCGGTTGCGCATCTCGTGTGTCGATGGGCACGGCTGGCTGCTGCTCGCCGACCGGGTCAGGCAGGTGGAGCCGTGGGAAGGTATCGACGATCAACCTGACCACAACGAGACGATCGTGGCGCAGCGGTCAGAACAAGTCACGCTGGGCGCCGCGGGCTCCGCGCCGGGCGGCGCTGCCCTGCCAGTGGATCATCGCAAAGCCGCTCAGGCCGAGTAAGCCTCCGGTCAGGCAAGCCCATATCCACACCAGCGGTCCACCGGTGATGAGCAATACCACTGCTGCAGCGAACCAGATAACTGTGCCGACGCCGACGACCGGTCGGGGATCGGCAAGGCTGCGAGGCAGGGACGGGATCACGGGATGGACGCTAGCGCGAGCTCGTGCACAGTGTTAAGCCTAATTTCCCAAGCACGACTACATACAGCTAGCTATGCTAACGATATGACCACGCTAGGCGGACCGCAGGACGCCAACGAGCCCGGGTTGGCCAGCCGGCTTCGGCTCGCTGTGGTTCGGCTTAACCGGCGGTTGCGTGCGCAGCGCGACGTCGAGGCGGTGGCTACCCTCACTCAGCTTTCCGCGATGGCCTCGCTGCACCGGCACGGCCCGATGAGCCCGCGCGAGCTGGCGGAGCGCGAGCGGGTACAACCGCCGTCGATGACTCGGGTCATTGCCGCGCTGGTCGAAGGCGGCTTCATCGATCGCAGCCCGCATCCGACCGACGGCCGGCAGACCGTGGTGGCGCTGACCGAGACCGGCCGCCGGTATGTCGATGCTCAGGTCAGCGCTCGGGAGCGCTGGCTAGACGCCCGCATCGCCGAACTTTCCCCCGACGAGCGTGCCGTGCTGTGCCGCGCGGCCGAGATCATCGACCGCATGGCAAGCACGTGAGTCCCTCATTGTGCGCATCCGCGCGGTTACGTAGCCGTAGTTGACAGTGAAGGAAGGGTAGCCTAACTTAAACGGTGCCGGCTTCGTGGTGGGAGTACTGGCAAACGCAGTTGGGAACACCTCGGGCCCGACCTGGAAGTCTCAGGTCGGGCCCGACGGCTGTGACGCTGCTAGGCCGGTGGCCAGGAGTGCACCGGCTGATTGGAGTGCATGTGCTCGATGTAGCCACGCAGCATGCCGGCCAACGCGGTCGGTCGGTCAGCGCCCCGGTTGGTCAGCGTCTGAACGGCCTTACGCTGCCAGCTTGCGCCGGTGCGTCGGGTTGCGCAGCGTTGCTCGATCACCGTGAGGTAGC
>JAODNG010000022.1 GCA_025465385.1 Pseudonocardiales bacterium | reverse complement strand
GCGCCAAGTGAGTCCGACTGGCAGCGCCACAACCCGTGGATGCACGCCGAGACTCCGCTGCGCCAGCTTGCCGGACTCCTGCCGGTGATCGCCGTAGTCGTGGTGATCGGGATCGGTCAGGACGTCGGCGGGCGAATCTATAGCGTCCTAGTTGGTGTGCTGATTGTCCTGTTCGCCGGGATGCTGCGCTGGTTCACCACGCGTTACCGGATCACCGGCGAGCGCGTCGAACTGCGGACGGGTTTGGTATTCCGCAGTACCCGATCGGTCGTGCGGGATCGGATTCGCAGCGTCGACGTTACCGCCGGACCGATACACCGGCTGTTCCAGCTGTCGGTGGTCAAGATCGGAACCGGAGAACGCGCCGAGGGCCGTGAGGGGCGTGAGCTGACCCTGGACGCGATTTCCGCGGCCGAGGCCGACCGGGTACGTCAGCGGCTGCTGGATCCCCTCGGCGTCGATGGTCCGGACCTCTCAGGGACCACGGTTGCGCCGGCTGACACCGAGTTGGCCGCACTGAGCTGGTCTTGGCTGCGCTTCGCACCGCTCACAGTGTCAAGCCTGGTAGCGGTGGTCGCGGTCGCCGGCGCTGTCGGGCAGCTCATCAATGATGTCGGTGCCAACGCAGTGGACGTCGGCGGTGTCGGCGAGAAGCTGACCACGGCTCCGCTGTGGGTGGGTATCGCCGCATTCGCGCTGGTGGTACTGATGATTGCGCTGGGAGGCTCGATATTGCTCTTCGTTGAAGCTTGGTGGGGGTTCACACTGGTCCGTGAGTTGGGCGGAACCCTACGGATTCGCCGAGGACTGTTGACTACCAGGTCGGTCTCGCTGGAGGAGCGTCGACTGCGTGGCGTCGAGGTGGTCGAGCCACCGCTACTGCGGGTCGCGCGGGGGGCCCGGACTATCGCCGTGGCGACCGGGCTGGGTGGCCGGCGCGGTCACGGCCGGGGAATCCTGTTGCCGCCCGCCCCACGCAGCGAGGCGCATCGGGTGTCGGGTGCGGTGCTCAGAGAGGATCCCTCCCCCACCGCCACCACGTTGCGCAGTCATCCACTGGTCGCCCTGCGGCGCCGCTTGGTCCGCGCAACGGTGCCGGTGCTGGTAGCATCCGCGGCGCTGTGGCTTGCTCCGGCGCCGGCCTGGGTGGCATGGGCCGTCCTGGGCCTGCTGCCGGTGGCAGTGCTGCTCGCCCTGGACGCGTACCGCAATCTTGGGCATGCGCTGACCAGTCACTATCTCGTCACCCGGCACGGTGCCGGAGTGCGTGGCACGGTCGCGCTGCAGCGCGCCGGGGTGATCGGTTGGACGGTGTCGCAGTCGCTGTTGCAGCGCCGGGCCGGCCTGGTCACGGTGACCGCGACCACCGCAGCCGGCAACGGTGGCTATTCCATCATCGACGTCGAAACCGCCGAAGGATTGGCCTTCGCCGAGCAGGCGGTGCCAGGACTGCTCGAGCCGTTCGTGCAGCAGCATGAGGTGAGTGGCGTCGCGCACAGACTAGGCTCGACGGCGTGAACGACCGTCTGGTATGGATCGACTGTGAGATGACGGGGCTGGACGTCGGCAAGGACGCGTTGATCGAAATCGCAGCGCTGGTCACTGATGGTGAGCTTCGGGTGCTCGGCGAGGGCGTCGACGTGGTAATCCATGCCGACGACGCCGCGCTGGATTCGATGCCTGAGGTGGTGCGCGACATGCACGCCAAATCCGGTCTGACCGAGGCGGTGCGGCGGTCCACCATGAGCCTTGCCGAGGCGGAGCGACTGGTGTTGGCCTATGTCCGCACGTGGGTCCCCGAGCCTCGCTCGGCGCCGCTGGCAGGCAACTCGATAGCCACCGACCGGGCATTCCTGGCCCGTGACATGGCCGAACTGGACGGATACCTGCACTACCGGATGGTCGACGTGTCATCCATTAAGGAGCTGTGCCGGCGTTGGTACCCGCGGGTCTACTACGCGCAGCCGGCCAAGGGTCTGGCACACCGTGCACTGGCCGACATCATCGAGTCCATCCGTGAGCTGGCCTACTACCGGCGCGCCGTTTTCGTGCCGGCACCAGGCCCCAGCTCGGAGCAAGCGCGAGCGGCGGCCCAGGCCGTCACCGATCAGGTGCCCGAGCGCTGACCCCGGACAGCGCTGCCGCTACTATCCTTCGCAGCGCTGGTGAAGTAGCCGCATGGTGGGTGTAGCTCAGCTTGGTAGAGCACCTGGTTGTGGTCCAGGATGTCGCGGGTTCGAGTCCCGTCACTCACCCCATGTTTCTCGATGCCGCCTCTAGCAGGCTGGTACTAAAGTCCTGGCATGAGAACCGTCGAGGTCTACCACGAGCTCAGCGGAGCGGCCGATTCACCGGTGCTGGTCCTGGCCGGACCGCTGGGCACCACGCTGGAGATCTGGGATCCGCTGGTCGAGGCGCTGTCCGAGCGGTTCCGGGTGCTGCGATATGACCATCGGGGACACGGGCGATCTCCGGCCCCGGGCGGATCCTTCTCAATTGTGGATCTGGCCGTCGATGCGGTGGCGCTGCTGGATCGGCTCAGTATCGAGCGGGCGGCCTTCTGCGGCCTGTCGTTAGGCGGGATGGTCGGCATCTGTCTGGCCGCGAACGTCCCAGAACGGCTGTCTTCTCTGGTCTTATGCAGCAGCGCCGCCCGTTACGACGACCACGGGCCGTGGGTCGAGCGGGCGGCATCAGTTCGGTGGGTGGGCACCGCCGGGATAGCGTCCGACGTGGTCGCCGGCTGGTTTACTCCGGGCTGGGCAGCAGCGCACCCTGAATTCGTGGAACAGGCGATCAAGATGATCGCCAGCACCCCGGACGATGGCTACGCCGAGTGCTGCACCGCCATCGCCAGCTGGGACGGTCGCAAGTCTCTCGGCCGGATCAACACGCCAACGCTGGTGATCGGCGGTTCACAGGATTCGGCGACGCCGGTCAACCCGTATGCCAAAACTCTCGTATCCGCCATTTACCGGGCGAAACTGGAAGTGTTCGACGGCGCGCACCTGGCGATCTTCGAGGAAACCGACCGGGCTAAGCGTCTGATCACCAGGCACGCTGCCGCACGGTGACAAGTGATGTGAGCGGCTATTTGTTACCTGACACCCACTGCCCCCACGGGACCTGCCAATCTCCGAAGCCATCGTAGGGTTTGAGATCGGGGCCGCCAGTGTTGACGTTGATGACGACGTCGCCCTTCTTCGCGCTGTCGAAGAACCACTTGGCATTGTCCGGTGAAAGGTTGATGCATCCGTGGCTGACGTTGCTGTTGCCCTGCTGAGCGACTGACCACGGCGCTGAGTGCACGAACTCGCCACTATTGGAGATACGTGTGGCCCACTTCACCTTGGCGATGTACCCGCCGGGAGCATCGAGCGCAAGGCCGAAGGTGGTCGAGTCCATTACCTTGGTCGCGTTCCGCTCGGTGACTACATGGACGCCCTTGGCGCTGGGAGTGTTCGGCTTGCCCATGGAGATCGGCATTGTCCGCACCAGCCGACCATTGATCTCGACGGTCATCTGGTGGGCAGCGCCGTCGGCCGTGGCGATGAACGCATCACCGATCGTGAAGTGCGACGTCCGGTCCTGCTCGCCGTACACTCCGTTGCCAAAGTCTTTGCCGTAGTCGTGGATGTCAACGGTAACGTGGGTTCCCGGCTCCCAGAACTGCTGCGGACGCCAGTGCAACTCCTTGCGCGAGAACCAATAGAAGGCGCCCTCGACAGGTGGGTCCGTGGTGACGGTGATCGTGTTCTCAGCTGCTTGTTTGTCCGTGATCGGCTCGTCGAAATATATTGAGATGGGCTGACCCACACCGACTGTCTCGCCGTTGAGCGGGTTGATCGACGGGAAGGCAAGGGTCCGTGGCGCGATGGTGGTGAACGTCGAGGTGCTGCGCACCTGACGGTTGTCGTCACCGACCGCAGTGGCGTTGATCGTGTAGGTCTTGCCATAACCCAGCGGTTCGGTGGTCTTCCAGGTTGTGCTGTCAGCCTGGAGTTGGCCGGCCACTGGAGTCCCCTGCGGACTGGCCACCGACACCTCGCCCAGCTTGCCCCTCGTGACGGTCACCGTGATGGTCGCGAGCGGTGAGATGTTGGCCGCCTGATTCACCGGATCGCTGGTGATGACCGCGACTGGAGGAGGCAACGGTGCGGGGGCCTGGTGCACCGCCGGAGCCGGCGCACTGAGGTGGCCCGAATTGCACCCCGCCAACGCCCCGAGCATGCCGACGAGAAGTAACACCGCGATCACTGCACTGCGTCTGACCAGCCCTGACACTGTGCTCGGGCGTCCGGCCGCCGGGCCTGACCTGCTCACCCCCACGGGCACCATCCATTTCCGTGATCTACTACAAGGAGTTCAGTCTGCCGCCCCGGACTGACAGACTCGGCGTGCTCGCCGATTGGATACGTGTGTACCGACGCGCGACGCCCTTGCGCGGTTGCTCCTAGACCTGATTCGGCCTGGTGGTCGCAAGCATGCTAGCGTCCTGCCCGTCGCGCCGAGCATGGTCCGACACCAGCGCCGCTAGCTCAACTGGCAGAGCAGCTGACTCTTAATCAGCGGGTTCGGGGTTCGAGTCCCTGGCGGCGCACTACCTCACACCAGCACAGATGAACAGAAGAAGATCGAATCTAAGGATCTTTGTCCATCAGACCGTCCATTAACGCGCTGTACGCTGCCGTTATGGCACGCAGGAAGCAGCCTCCGAAGGATCTGACCGGCATCCGCCAGCGGGGCGGCACCTACCAGATCCGCGTCTCTGCCGGTTACGATCCGGTAACCGGTCGGCAGCTCATGCTCAGCGACT
>JAODNG010000460.1 GCA_025465385.1 Pseudonocardiales bacterium | reverse complement strand
ACGTCGACATTGGTCCTCGCAACGGGCACCTGTCGTCAGGGCCAACGCCCATCTGCGCTCCCCGCCGGCTGGACTCTTGACCTACCCGCTAGCTGCAACACGCCTTCTGCCACTACCGCAGCGAAGGCTGACTCTGGGAGTCCTCCCGAACTTCCCGTCCAACCGCGCGGCGAAGGCTGACCGCGGTGACGGCAAGCACGGCCAGGGGGAGCAGCCACCAGGCGACGACCCCGGCATGGGTCAGACCCCAGGTGCCGAGGAGTGCGATAGCGACCGTGGCGGCAACGGTCCAGTCGTCCCCGATGATGAAGTCGATCCAGAACATGACGAACGCGCGGACCCCGCGCAGCACGCGGCTCATCGATGCGTCCTTGACGGAGACGGGGCGGCCGCTGATCGCGGCCGCGCTGTCCGCTGTTCGGCGTCGCTCCGCCAGTGGCGAACCACAGTGAGCAGCCCCAGCGCCGCCACAACGTAGACCGCCCCCAGGGCGAGGAGGGCCAACTGGCCGCCCGGCCAGGCCACGCCGAGGCCTTCGCCGGCCCAAAACGTGCCGAATGTGGTCAACATTGCACCGACGAACAGCTGCAGCGCCCGCCGCGGGATCCGAGCGATCAGTCGGTAGGTCAGCCCGCCGATGGCGCCGAGGACGATGACTGCGGCGGCGGCGCCCACCACGGCAGAGCCCACCGCGGCCGCCGCCGCCCCAAACGCCACGACGATCACCGCTACTTCCAGGCCCTCCAGCGACACGCCCTTGAACGACAGCACAAACCCGGTCCAGTCGAATCCGCGCTCGCCGGAGTCGGCAGAGTCGAAGTCCGGGGCGGTGTGGCCTACGCCCCACCCATCGTGGGCAACCCGCAGCACGCCCTTGCGCAGCCACTGCAGACCGAACACGAGCAGCAACGCACCTACGATCAGTCGTACCGGGGTCAGCGGCACGTTGCGCACCGCAGTACCCAGCGCTGCCACCAGCACCGCCAGCACGACCAAACCCGCACTCGCGCCTACCAGCGACGCCCGCCAAGAGCGCGCCACTCCCACTCCGACCACGATCGCGACCATTTCAATAACTTCGATCGCCGTGGCGAAGAATGCAGCGAGTAGCACCGACGGGTTCACAGGCCCATCACCGTACCGTCAAAAAGCGCATAGGGTCGCACATTTCCGAGCGCAGCGGCACTGAGCTGCTCATCTGGATCTGCCCCCTCGGGTCCGGCTCGTGAATAGCATCGTGCACGGCCCGGGTGGGGGCATCGCTGCCAGCGGCCGTCGTCCTCTGCTGCTTCCTGCAGTCATTGGATTGCTGCTGGCCGGTAGTCGAATTGGGCGCTCGCCGTGAAGACGGAGGCAGGTTTCCGAGACGATCATGCATGAGTGCCACCGGCTCCGCCATCAATGTGATCGTCCGCAGTGGTCATGGCCGCCAGCAGAGAGAGGACGGACGCCATGAAGGCGGTCGTGTTTGCTGACACTCGATCGGTCGTGGTGGACGAGGTTTCCGATGCGGTGGTGGAGGAACCCAGCGACGTTGTCGTGCGGGTGACTTCCAGTGCGATTTGCGGCACCGACCTGCACATGTATGACGGCCGCACCGGTGCCACCGCGGGCCTGGTGTTGGGGCACGAACCGCTCGGCGTCGTCGACCAGGTCGGCTCGGCGGTGGAGCTGGTGAAGGCAGGCGACCGGGTGGTGATACCGACTCACCTGTACTGCGGGGTGTGCGTCAACTGTGCCCGCGGCTACTCCGCGGCCTGCTTGCGGGTTCGTCCTGGGGGGTTCGGCGCCGCTTACGGCTACGCCGGGATGGGTCCCTACCGCGGAGCGCAAGCCGAACTGCTGCGGGTGCCATTCGCCGACGCCAACTGTATCCCGGTGCCTGGCGAACCCGGCGACGATCGTGAGGACGACTTCGTGCTACTCGCCGACGCGTTCGTCACCGGATGGCATGCCACCGAGCTCGCCGCGGTGCGCGCGGGCTGCACGGTTGCAGTGTTCGGCGCGGGCGCCGTCGGCCTCCTCGCCGCCTATAGCGCGCTGCTCAAAGGCGCGGCCGAGGTCTATGTCGTCGACGGCGTACCCGAGCGGTTGGACAAGGCTGGTGAACTGGGCGCGACTCCGGTCGACTACCGGGCCGGCGATCCGGTCGATCAGATCCGCCAGTTCCGCCGGAAGGCGGGGCTGCCGATCGGTGAGGAGGCCATGGATGGGGTGCACAATGGCATCGACGCGGTCGGCTTCCAGGCCCACGACCGGACCGAAGCTGGGGTGGAGAAACCCACCCAGGTCATCGAGGATCTGGCCCGGCTGATCAACCCGACCGGGCATCTCGGGATCGCCGGGGTGTACGCCGAGAAGGACCTCCACCCGGCCGCCGCGGGGGGGCACCGAGACGGCAGCCTTACCGTTCCCTGGGCGACGTTCTTCAGCAAGGGCATCTCGGTTAACTTCGGCCGCACCCACGATCGCCGCTACACCACCCTGCTGCGCGATCTCGTCGTCGCCGGCCGCGCCAGACCCGGAGTCATCATCACCCACCACGGCCACCTCGATGACGCAGCCGCGCTCTACCAGCAGTTCGACCAACGCGCCAACGGCGTCATCAAGGCCGTCCTGTGCCCCTAAGCTCCGAACCCAGTGATCGACTTTGGCGACAACACCGGGGACGCCCGCTAGCGATGACCGACGCGCACCCACGGCGTAACGTGCCGCTCACCGTCCTCGCCGCCGCGCTGACCTTTGGCACGGGCGCGATGGACGTCGCCAGCGTCACCCGCCTCGGTGGCGTGTTCAGCAGCGTCATGACCGGGAACCTGGTGCTTCTGGGTCTGGCCGCCGCCCGCACGTCCGGTGAGCTGGCCGCGCATACAGCATTGGCTTTCGCCGGCTATGTCACCGGCGCCGCCCTCGGCACCTGGATTGCTGGGCCGCCACGCCCACGCGAGCAGACGTGGCCCGTCGCTGTCACCCTGGCACTGGTGGTTGAGCTCGCGGTGATGGGCGTGTTCAGCGCAGGATGGGAGCTCACTGGCGCCCAGCCGACCGGTGGCCCACAACTGGCTCTGCTCGCGGTCGCGACGCTGGGCATGGGACTCCAAAGCG
>JAODNG010000455.1 GCA_025465385.1 Pseudonocardiales bacterium | reverse complement strand
ACCCAGTGCGAGGCCATGGTGATGGTCTGCATCCAGGTGCTGTCGCAGGACAGCTGCGTGGCCTTCGCCGGGTCACAGGGCAACTTCGAACTCAACGCGATGCGCCCGATCATCATCAACAACTTCCTGCACTCCGCGCGGATTCTGGCCGACGCCTGCGACAAGCTGCGCCGATACTGCATCGAGGGCACCGAACTCAATCGAGACCAGATCGCCACCTTCGTCAACCGGTCACTGATGCTGGTCACCGCGCTGTCCCCGGTGATCGGCTACGACAAGGCCTCGGTGATCGCCCACAAGGCCAACGACGAGGGCACCACGCTCCGCGAGGCGGCGCTGGCCTCCGGCTACATCAGCGCCATGGACTTTGACCGCATCGTCGACCCGTCCACCATGGTCGGCCAGTGACGCGGAGCCGGCAGCGTACCCGGGACGCCGCACATTGCCGCTAGCGACGATGACCGCGGCCCGCATGCCCGAAATCCTTGCGTGAGGCGGCAAGGGAGGCGACTCTTCGCTGTTCCGGTCACCGAGGAGATGGATCTCCGCATCATGAACAGCGCCAATGGCGGGCCCAACCAGCCGTGGCGCCACGAGCTGCCCGCCGTGCGAAGCACTCGTCCGGCTTCAGCTTCGACGCACCGTGGAGGTACCCCGATGCCCGACTCCGCCGCCGTCCCCGACCGGCCACGGGCCGTGGATGTGCACGCCCACTTCTTCATCCCCGGCGACCCCCTACTTGCCCAGGCGGCACAGCAGGGTCGCTACGCCGGACCGAAGGGCACCTGGAACCCGGAGCTCGCCATGGCGTTCATGGACGCGCACCACATCCAGATGCAGCTGCTGTCCTTCCCGATGCAGCTCCCCGCCGACACCGCGCGCCGCTTTAACGACTTCGCCGCGTCGGTGGTGGCCCGCTACCCGGACCGCTTCGGGATGCTCGCCAACATCCCACTGGATGATCCGGACGCGAACGTGGCCCTTCAAGAGGTCGACCGGGCCTCCGACGAGCTGCACACCGACGGCTTCCTGCTGGTGACTAACTACGGGGGCAGGTACCTGGGCCACCCCTCGTTTGAGCCCGTGTTCACCGCCCTCAACCGGCGACGGGCAACTGCCTTTATCCATCCGGTCAATCCCGCCGGTTTCGACCTGCTTAGCTGCGGCCGACCAGGCCCACTCATCGAGTACCCGATGGACACCGCGCGCACCGTGGTCGACGCCCTCTGGGCCGGCGTCCCCTCGCGCCATCCCGAGGTCAACCTGGTGCTGGCGCACGCCGGCGGTGTGCTGCCCGTACTGGCACCACGCATCCTCGATCTTGCCCCGATGGACTGGGTGCCCGATCCGGCCGAGGCGATCACCTATGACGAGGTCCGCGAACAACTCAGCCGGCTCTACTGCGACACCGCAATCGCCGGCACGGACAGCGCCCTCAAACCCGTACTGGAGATGACCAGCCCCGACCACATCGTTTTCGGCACCGACTACCCAGCCGCGGGACCCACCGTGATCGACTCCGCCCTGGCGGCCCTGAGCAAGACCCAGCTCCTCACTGACAAGGAACTTTCCGCCGTAGCCACCAACGCACTCCACATTTTCCCCTCACTGCGGAACAGAATCCCGACCAGCTGAGCCGGCGGAGATGGCGGACCGCGCTCACCGGCCGTGGCCCGGACCGCCGATGACCGCCGTGGAGAAATCGAGGATGCGGTCATAACTGCCGGCTGGACGACCGATGAACATGTTGACCAACATCTGCTCGGTGACGGCGAGGGTAGTGGCGAAGCCGATGAGTAGGTGTCGAACTCGACCCTCCCGATCTGGCCGAATGGGATGTTGGCTCGCAGGATCTGCGGCTGCCTGGCGTCCGCGTCGATCATCGTGCAGGGCTGCCGGAGAAGATCACCTCTTGCGGCATGCTCGCGGGTGGTCAGGCGCGCAACTCATCTAGGGCCAGATGACTCGATGCACGCGGGCCTTCCCCCGTCAAATGACTCGCGGTCGGCGCGTATCGTAGTGACCAAGATACGTTTAGAGCTTGGATCAGCCGTGGTCGACTTTGACAATGCGCAATGCGGCGTGACCAAGGCCCTGGTCGGGCGTGGCGGCGAGTTCGCGTTGATCGGCGCGTTTCTTGATCGGGCCGCCGCCGGCGGGGAGGCGCTACTGCTCTGCGGAGAGCCTGGTGCCGGTAAGACGGCACTTCTAGATGCTACGGCCGCAGCGGCCTCGGAGGCGGGCGTCCGGGTGCTGCGTGCGGCGGGCGTGGAGTTCGAGGCGGATATGGCGTTTTCCGTCCTGCACCAGGTCCTGATTCCTCTGCAAGAGGAGTTTTCGCAGCTTAGTGACACACACCGGGCCGCGCTGAACGTGGCGCTGGGGTTCGGTGAGGGGCCGGCGCCGGACCGGTTGGTGGTGTCCAATGCGGCGCTCACTGTTCTGCGCGCCGCGGCCGCGACTTGCCCGGTGCTGGTGGTCGTCGATGACGTGGCGTGGCTTGACCGGGCGAGCGCGGGGGTGCTGGGATTTGTGGCCCGCCGCCTGGTTGGCAGCCAGGTTGGCTTCCTCGCCGCGTCGCGGTCGGAGGAGGAGAGCTTCTTTGAGCGGGTCGGCCTGCCGCGGCACGAGCTGGGGCCGCTCGATGAGGAGGCAGCGAGCGGGCTGGTCAGCTCCCGTTTCCCCGCGCTGGTCCCGCGCGTTCGCCAGCAGGTGCTGGCCGAGGCGCGCGGTAACCCGCTCGCCCTGCTGGAGCTGTCCGCGGCGTTCGATGGCCACCAGCCTGCCGTCCTGGCGCAGTTGCCAGCCGTGCTGCCGGTGAGCCGGCGTCTGCTGGGAATGTTTAGCTCCCGGGTGACCGGGCTGCCGGCGCGGACCCGACAGCTGCTGCTGCTCGCGGCGCTGGACGGCACCGGCGACTCCCGGGTTGTGGACGTGGCCCGGGCCGGTCAGCAGGGGCTTGATGATCTTGCCGTGGCGGAGCAGGCGCGGCTCATCTATGTCGATCAGCGCACCCGCCGCCTGGCGTTCGGGCACCCGCTGATCCGCACCGCGGTGGCCGAGCTGTCGACCCACGACGAGCGTCGCCGGGCCCACGCCGAGCTGGCCGAGTTGTGGGTGGAGCACCCCGAGCGCCGTGCGTGGCACCTTGCCGAGGCGGCTATCGGTCCCGACGAGCACGTCGCAGGCCTCCTCGAGCAGGCGGCGCTTCGCGTCATGCGGCGAGGTGATGCCGTGGGTGCGGTGCAAGCGCTGATCCGGTCCTCTGAGCTGAGCCCGATAGGCGCCGACCGGAGCCGGCGGCTGGCCGTGGCCGCCTACATTGGTGCTGACGTGACCGGGGAGCTGCGCATTGCGCCGCGGCTGCTGGCCGACGCCCGCATGGCCGACCCGGACTCCGCGGGATCGCTGCAGGCCGCGGTAGCCGCCGCCTACCTCCTGCTCAACGGCGACGGCGACGGCGACGTCGACACCGCCCACCGTCTGCTGGTCGGCGCGATCCGGGCCAAGGGTGACGATGCCAGCGACACCGTGCTCGAGGAGGCGCTCGCCACCCTGCTGCAGGTGTGCGTTTTTGGAGGCCGCGGCGAGCTGTGGGAACCCTGCTCTGATGCACTCGCCCGCCTCACGCCTGATGCCCACGGGCCTCTGCATCTGATGTACAAGACTCTCGCCGACCCGGCGCGGACTGCGGCCGCGGCGCTGGACCAGATTGATGCTGCGATCGAGCGACTCGCCGGCGACGCGGACCCGGCCCGGATCGTGCGGACCGCGGTCGCGGCGGTTTTCGTCGATCGGCTGGCGGGCTGCCGCGAGGCCTTGTGGCGAGTGGTCCACGACGCACGCGAGGGCGGCGCGGTCACCTCCGGCATCACCGCCTTGATAGTGCTCGGTTTGGACAGCTTCTCCAGCGGCCAGTGGGACCAGGCCCGACAACTGGCCGACGAGGCCGTCGGTCTGTGCGAGACCCGGGGCTACCTGATGCTGCAGTGGTCGGGACGTTACGTCCAGGCCCTGCTCGCTGCCGGGCGGGGTGACTTCGACACGACACAGGCATTGAGCGACCAGCTGATCCAGTGGGCCGCACCACGGGGGGCCCGGGTCGTGCAGTGGTGTGCCTGGCGGGTGCAGACGCTCGCCGCGCTAGGCCGCGGTGACTTCGAGGAGGCCTACCGGCAGGCGACCGCGATCAGCCCGGCCGGTGCGCTCGCCTCGCACGTGTCATTCGCCCTGTACGTTCCCATGGATCTGGTCGAGGCGGCGGTACGCACAGGCCGCCACGCCGAGGCGGACGCCCACGTCGCTGCGATCCAGGCAGAGAACATTGCCGCGCTGTCCCCGCGGTTCGCCTTGCTGGCATGCGGATCGGCGGCCATCGCCGCACCCGAGGACAGCGCCGCCGGGCTGTTTGAGGAAGCGCTGGCGATTCCCGGCGCCGACGCCTGGCCGTTCGACCTGGCCCGGGTGCAGCTCGCCTACGGCGAACGACTGCGGCGGGCCCAGGCCACCAGCGAATCGCGGCGGCACCTGGTGGCTGCACTCGGAACCTTCGAACGCCTCGGGGCCACGCCGTGGGCCGGCCGGGCCGCCAGCGAGCTGCGGGCGACCGGGCAGACCAGGTACCGCGCCGGGGAACGGGATCACGTTTCGCTCACGCCGCAGGAGCGGGAGATCGCGACGCTCGCCGCCAGTGGTCTGAGCAACAAGGAGATCGGGCATCGGCTGTTCCTGTCACCCCGGACCGTCAGCGGCCACCTGCACCGGATCTTCCCGAAACTCGACATTACGTCCCGGGCCGCGCTACGCGACGCGCTTAACGCTCTGAGCCCAGAGGAAGAGGGCGACACTCGCAGCTAGCTCGCGGCGATCGTCGAGCTGGGCACGTGCCATCGTGTCCGTGGGCCCTGGTCGTCAGCACAATGGGCCAGGCGCCACATTCAGTGCACCCCCCTAAGCCTAAGGTGCTTTCCACTCCGGGCGCTCCTCATCACGTGGCCGGCCTACACGTGCCCGAACACCAGGTACTGGCATGCGCGGTGCCCGCAAATTAGACATGTGCCGAATGCCTAATGCCCGGTGGTGATGGCAGTCCTATCGCCGTCGTCCACCTGCTGCATCGCCTCCCCGGACTTGCCGCCCTCCCGGCCCCGCCCTGAGCCCGGCCTGATGGGCAGCCTGACGCGCAGGCGCGTACCGCAGCCTGGTGGGCTCACCAGCCGCATCGTTCCGGCGAGGGCGTCGACGCGGTCGGTCAGTCCAGTGAGTCCCGGGCCGCTTTCGCGGGCGCCTGTGAGCCAGGCGCGTATAGGGTCGTCGTAGCCTTGGTGGGCGAGCAGCACGTGTTCGCGGCGCTCCGGGTCGAGTAGGCCTATC
>JAODNG010000439.1 GCA_025465385.1 Pseudonocardiales bacterium | reverse complement strand
CTGCGAGCTGATCGACTTCTGGCGGTTCAACGTGCACTACGCCCGGCGGCTGCTCGCCGAGCAGCCGCGGTCCGGCGCGGGCAGCTGGAACCGGATGGAGTACCGCCCGCTCGAGGGCTTCGTGCTGGCCATCACGCCGTTCAACTTCACCTCGATCGCGGGCAACCTGCCCACCGCGCCCGCCCTGCTCGGCAACGTGGTGGTGTGGAAGCCGTCGCCAACCCAGCAGCTCTCGGCGCACTACCTGATGCGGCTGCTCGAGGCGGCCGGGCTGCCGCCCGGGGTGATCAACCTGGTCACCGGTGACGGGGCTGCGATCAGCGAGGTCGCACTGGCCGATCCGCACTTCGCCGGACTGCACTTCACCGGCTCGACTAAGACCTTCAAGGCACTCTGGCGCACTATCGCTGATCACCTGGACAGCTACCGCAGCTACCCGCGCATCGTCGGGGAGACCGGCGGCAAGAACTTCGTGATCGCGCACCCTTCGGCCGACCCGGCCGCGGTGACGACGGCGTTGGTGCGCGGAGCATTCGAGTACCAGGGTCAGAAATGCTCCGCGGTCTCTCGAGCGTACGTCGCCCGGTCGCTGTGGGACGGCGGCCTGCGTGAACAACTTGCCGACACCACCCGGACAATCACTTATGGCGACGTGGCCGACCTATCGAACTTCGGCGGTGCGGTGATCGACGCCCGGGCTTTCGCCAAGCACCGCGCCCTGCTGGCCCGGGTCGCTACCGACCCGTCGATCGAGATCCTCGCCGGGGGTGGCTGCGACGACTCGCAGGGCTGGTTCGTGCAGCCCACGGTGCTCCTCGGCGCCGACGCCACGCATGAGGTATTCGCGACGGAGTACTTCGGACCGATCCTCGCGGTGCACGTCTACCCCGACGCGGACTACACCGCGATCCTCGATGTCATCGACTCCTCGGCCGCCTATGCCCTCACCGGCGCGGTGTTCGCCACCGACCGGGGGGCGGTGGTGCGGGCTCAGGCGGCGTTGCGCTTCGCCGCAGGCAACTTCTACGTCAATGACAAGCCCACCGGGGCGGTCGTGGGTCGCCAACCCTTCGGCGGCTCGCGCACGTCGGGCACCAACGACAAGGCCGGCTCGATGATCAACTTATTGCGCTGGACCAGCCCCCGGGTGATCAAGGAGGCCTTCGACCCCCCGACTGATCACACCTACCCACACATGATTATGGAGGGTGAGCGAGTTGGGGAGCAGGTAGTCGGTTAATCGGTGCGCGATCAGTCGGCGAGCGCGGTGAGCAGCTCTCGCACGGACATCGCCCGGCGGTGGGCGGGGCCGTCAAGATCGTCGAGCGCGCACTCCGGGTCGGCGGGGGGGCCGAGGTGGGTGCAACCTCGGGGGCAGTTCTCGATCGCCTTGGCCAGGTCGGCGAAGGCGCGGACAACATCGTCGGGCGTCACGTGCGCCAGGCCGAAGGAACGGATCCCCGGGGTGTCCACCACCCACCCACCGCCGGGCAGCGGCAGCGCTACGGCGGAGCTGGAGGTGTGCCGTCCCTTACCTACTCCGCTGACCGCCCCGGTGGCCCGCAAAGCGTCCGGTACCAGCCGGTTCACCAGCGTCGATTTGCCCACTCCGGAGTGTCCGACGAGGACCGAGATCCGACCCGCAAGCCGTGCTCGCACCGCGTCCACCCCGGTCTCCGGGGAGGTGACCAGAGCGGGGATGTCCAGCGCGGCGTAGCGCTCCAAGACTGCGTCCGGCGCGGCGAGGTCACGCTTGGTCAGGCACAGCACCGGTGTTAACCCGCCGGCGAAACCCGCTACCAGGCAGCGGTCGATCAGCCCGGTCCGCGGCGGCGGGTCGGCCAGCGAGGCGACGATGAGTAGCTGCTCGGCGTTGGCCACCACGATCCGCTCATAGGGGTCGCCGTCGTCGGCTGTGCGGCGAAGCACGCTGGTCCGCTCGGCGACCCGGACGATCCGGGCCAGCCCGTCGGGTGCGCCGCTGACCTCGCCGACCAGCCCCACCTGGTCACCCACCACCACCGGGGTGCGCCCGAGCTCCCGGGCCCGCATGGCCGTCACCCGGGCGGTCGGATCATCATCGGGCGCGCAGGTCCACCGGCCGCGGTCCACCGCCACGACCATCGCGCCGATGGCGTCGGCATGTTCGGGGCGGCGTTTGGTGCGGGGCCGCGAACCGCGCCGCCCAGGCCGGACCCGGACGTCGGTTTCGTCGAGGCTGTGACCGCCGCGGCTACCGGGCCGGCTCAGCCCGCACCACTAGCTAGCATCGTCAACCAGCGAGCCGGAAAATCCGGCAGCGTCTTGGTTGTTGCGGCAATGTCGTCGACAGCGATCCCCGCCACCACCAAGCCGAGGATCGCGCCTGCGGTGGCCATCCGGTGATCGGCGTAGGCGCCCCAGAGCCGGCCACGCTCCGCACGCAACGGCCGCGGGTGGATCTCCAGGCCGTCGGGCGTCTCCCGCACGTCGCCGCCCAAGGCCGCGATCTCGGAGGCCAGCGCGGCCAGCCGGTCGGTCTCATGCCCGCGCAGGTGGGCGATGCCGCGCAGCCGGGAAGGCCCGCTGGCCAGCGCCGCCAGCGCCGCTATCGTGGGGGTGAGTTCCCCGACGTCGTGCAGGTCTGCGTCCACGCCCCCGAGCCGATCGGGACCGGAGACGGTCAACCCGCGCTCGTGGAAGTCCACCTCGCAGCCCATCTCGGCAAGCAGGCAGCGGATCGCGTCACCGGCCTGGGTGGTGCGTTGGGGCCAGCCCGGCACGGTGACCTGCCCTCCGGTGACCGCGGCCGCCGCCAGGAAGACCGTCGCATTGGACAGGTCCGGCTCGACGTCATGGTCGCCGCCCGCGATCGGGCCCGGTGGCACCGCCCACCACGTCGCGCCGTCGGTGTCCACGTCGACTCCCCGGTCGACGAGCATCTGCACGGTCATCTCGATATGCGGCCGGGAGGGTACCGGGGGGCCGTGGTGACGGACGGTCATCCCGCCGCCGTACCCGGCCGCGGAGAGCAGCAATCCGGAGACGAACTGTGAGGAGCTTGACGCGTCGATCCGCACCTCACCGCCAGGCCGGCCAGGCACGCCGTGCAGCACGAACGGCAACGTGTCCCCGTCGATCCGGCAGCCCAGCGCGCGCAACGCAGCCAGCACCGCGCTCATCGGTCGCTGCCGGGCCCGCTCGTCGCCGTCGAAGCGCACCGGACCGTCGGCCAGCGCTGCCA
Organism: Pseudonocardiales bacterium; assembly: GCA_025465385.1. Taxonomy (GTDB): domain Bacteria; phylum Actinomycetota; class Actinomycetes; order Mycobacteriales; family Pseudonocardiaceae. Next base: position 3,587 of record JAODNG010000439.1, on the reverse strand, counting down.
GTGGCGGGACGAACCGCATCACGGTGCCGGCCAGCCCGCAGTCCACCGTGGCGCCGCCCCGCAGCCCGCTGTGTGCCGCCACGTCCAGCTCGCCGGTCGGCGCGCATGAAATGGGCACTCCCAAGGCGCCCAGCGCACCGACCATGAGATCGGTGTCCCGGCTGCGCAGCGCTCCCCGGATGCTGCTGCCGGTGCCGGCCAGCGCGGCGAGCAGCAGCGCCCGGTTCGTGATCGACTTCGATCCCGGCACGGTGACGGTGGCTCGCACCGGTCCGCGCGCCAACGGCGCGGGCCACGGCGGCGCAGTGACAGTCGTCATGGTGCCATCATTGCGTACCCGGCCGGTGTACTGGTCGTGCCACGATGACGCTATGTGCGGTAGATACGCCTCGACCCGGGATCCCGCGACGCTGGCCGTCGACTTCGATGCTGTGGACGCAACAGATGGCGGGGCACCAGGGGCGCACTACAACGTCGCGCCGACCACCCCGGTGTTGTCGGTGGTGACCCGGCATCCGCGCGATCCACAGGGCGTCCCCGATCCGGATCGGTCAGTGCGCAGTATCCGGGTGATGCGCTGGGGACTGGTGCCGCATTGGGCCAAGGATCCGGCGGTTGGCTCCCGGTTGATCAATGCTCGGGCCGAGACCGCGGCTGGCAAGCCCGCGTTCCGCGACGCGGTGGCCAGGCGGCGCTGCCTGCTACCCGCCGACGGTTGGTATGAGTGGCAGCGGGGCGGTGAGCATAAGCAGCCGTTTTTCATCACCCGGGCGGACGGCGCTGGGCTGGCTCTGGCCGGATTGTGGTCGACGTGGCGGCGCCCGGACGACCCAGCGCTCCCTCTGGTGACCTGCGCGGTGCTGACCACCGAGGCGGTAGGTCCGCTCGCCGAGATTCACGACCGGATGCCGCTGATTCTGCCCATTGAGGCGTGGCAGGCGTGGCTCGATCCGGATTCCGACCATCCCGGGCAGCTGCTCGCGCCGCCGTCGACGGATCTGGTCCACGGGCTGGAGTTGCGACCGGTCTCCACGGCGGTGAACCACGTCCAGCAGGACGGTCCTGAGTTGGTCCAACGGGTCGAGCCGGAGCAGCCGGCGCTGCTGGATCTCGATCAAATCCGGTGACTGCGCGGGTGACTGGGCTGACTGTCCCGACGCCATCCGGTCCGGCATTCATCGAGCTGCACGGCCTGCAGGAGCCGCCGTTCGGGCCTGGCGCGGTGTTGCTTCTCGGGCACGGCGCGGGCGGCTCCACCGACGCTCCCGACCTGGTGGCCGCCACCACGGCGGCGACCGCCGCGGGGATGCACGTCGCGCTGGTCACGCAGCCCTACCGGGTCGCCGGGCGGCGCGCCCCGGCACCGGCCAAGCAGCTCGACGGGGCGTGGCTGGCCGTTGCGAACCATCTGTCGGACGCGGTGTTCGCCGGCCTGCCGCTGATCTTCGGGGGCCGTTCGTCGGGCGCCAGGGTGGCGTGCCGCACCGCGGCAGCGGGGGGTGCGGTAGCGGTGTTGTGCCTGGCCTTCCCGGTGCACCCACCGGGGCGCCCGGAGCGCAGCCGGATGGATGAGCTGGACGGGGTCGACGTGCCGGTGCTTGTTGTGCAGGGCGAGCGGGATCCCTTCGGTCGTCCGGAACCCGCGGCCGGCCGCGAGGTCGTGTTGTTGCCCGGGGACCACTCGCTCAAGGCAGATCCCGCAGCGGTGGAACGCGCCGTGGCGCAGTGGTTACAGCGGCGATCATGATCTGGCTGTCGTGTCGCCTGACACCCAAACGGCGATCATGCTGGAATGTCGACGCCAGCTGCGGCGTTGCTCTGCCCCGTGGTACCAACAGCCCAACAGGCCCACTACCGGTCAGCGCAGCAGCGCCGACCCACGAAACACAGGTCCGGTTCGCTGGGCCGGACGCCCGGTTGGCGCGTACCCTCGACCACCAATGCATATCGGGGCATGGGGGTGGTCGGAGTGGTGCAAGCCGACGGTATAGAACCCGCGCAGCCCAGCCCGCCCGAATCCAGTCTTGCGCAACCACGCTGCGAAAGGACTACCGTGCCAGGCCGCCCTACGGTCATAGGTGAGGAGCCGGTGCCGACGGACAGCTCCGACCAACGTGCCGAGGATCAGGGCGTCCAGGAGGAGACCCCGGAGCAGCGCACCGCGCGCTTCGAGCGTGATGCCATGCCTTTGCTCGACCAGCTCTACGCAGCCGCGCTGCGGATGACCCGTAACCCGGCCGATGCCGAGGATCTCGTGCAGGAGACCTACCTCAAGGCTTACGGCGCCTTCGCATCCTTCCGGGCTGGCACCAACCTCAGGGCATGGCTGTACCGCATCCTCACCAACACCTATATCAACGGTTACCGCAAGCGGCAGCGCCAGCCGGTGGCGCAACCCACTGAGGAGATCACCGACTGGCAGCTGGCTCAGGCTGCTCAACACACCTCGGCGGGTCTGCGCTCGGCGGAGATGGATGCGCTCGACCAGTTGCCGGACTCCGACGTCAAGGATGCCCTGAGCCAGCTGGCGGAGGACTTCCGGATGGCCGTCTACCTGGCCGACGTTGAAGGCTTTGCGTACAAGGAGATCGCCGAAATCATGGGTACCCCGATCGGGACTGTGATGTCGCGGTTACATCGCGGGCGAAAGCAGCTGCGCGACATGCTGACCGGGGTGGCCCGTGAGCGGGGTTTCCTGCGCGATGCGGAGGTCGCGTCATGAGCTGTGGAGATCCCCACGACACCGACTGCAGCGAGGTACTCGCCGAGCTATGGCTGTTTCTGGACAACGAGTGCGACCACCAGCGCGGCGAGCTGCTGCGGCGCCATCTCGACGAGTGCGGCCCGTGTCTGGTGGAATTCGGCCTTGAGGAACATCTCAAGGCATTGCTGGCGCGTAAGTGCGGCGGTGACCACGCACCCGACGCGCTGCGGCATAGGTTGCGAACGTCGATCCGCGAGATCATGCTGCGCCAAGCCGTTCTGGGCGCGGAAGTGATTGTTCAGCAGGACAACGACGGCTCCATCGTGGAAGTGTCGACCACCGTCGAAAGCCACGCCTGGCTGTCGACCGAGAGCTGAGCTCACGTGAGCCGCGGTGGGGGCCGGTCAGCGCGCTGACGGCCCCCACCGCGCCTCAGGTGTTCGGACGCTTGCCGTGGTTGGCGGCGTTCTTCTTGCGGCTACGCTTCTTACGGCCTCGCTTGGACACGACGTCCTCCTCCCCGGACAGGTTGATCTTCGGCGCTTTGGTTGCGATCGTAGAGAGTGTGTCACGGTGCGCCATCACGCCGCCCACCCTGGGGCGTTATGCGTGGTTGGATAATGAAGCCGAGCGTCGAGGAGGGCGATCTATGACTGAGGAGATCCGGGCTGAGATGGTGGCCAACGTGTGGAGGATCGTGGTCGCCGAAGGCGACGCGGTGTCCGACGGCGACACGTTGGTGATCCTCGAGTCGATGAAGATGGAGATCCCGGTGCTGTCAGAGGTCCAAGGAACTGTTTCGAAATTGGCGGTCGCGGAGGGTGACGTCGTACAACAGGGCGACCTGATCGCCGTAGTTGAGTGACCTAACGTAACGGCGTCT
>JAODNG010000434.1 GCA_025465385.1 Pseudonocardiales bacterium | reverse complement strand
CCTGGACCCACCCCGATACCGATCAGCTCCACGGTGTCGACCTAACCCTAGTGTCGCCCTAACCCTTCAGGCAGCTGGCCACAAAGCGTGCCACCGCTGCTGGATGCGCAACGGGGTGGGTGTGCAGGAACGACGCGTGTACCGCGCCGCGGACGAACCCCTCGGGCTGCGCACCCGTCCACGCCCAGGCGGCTTCGCCCGCGCGGGGCGTGACGGTGGTGCGGTGGAACTCGTGGCCGCTGACCCGGGCGCCGGTCGAGTGCAGTACGGAGTCGCGCAGCGCCACCGCGTCGCGGTAGCCGAGCACGAGCTGCCCGGTCATCGTCGCCTCGGCGTCGAGCACCCCGCACATGGGTGCGCCGTCCACCGAGCGGCACAGGTACATCAGTCCACCGCATTCGGCGTGCACCGGCGCCCCGCGATGAGCCAAGGCGGCGATCTGCGCGCGCAGGACGACGTTGGCCGACAGCGCCTCGGTGTGGCACTCCGGGAACCCGCCAGGCAGCACCAGACCGGCGGTACCGGGCGGCAGCGACTCGTCACGCAGCGGGTCGAAGGCCACTACCTGGGCTCCGGCTGTGGCGAGCAGTTCGGCATGCTCGGGATAGCCGAAGGTGAACGCCGGGCCTGCGGCCACCGCGACTACCGGCTTCCCGGTCACCGCGACAATCTCAGCGTCCGGTTCCCACCGCATGACCGCCTGCGCTGGTGCGGCGAGCGAGAGCACCGCGTCCAGGTCGACCTGCGCGGCCACCGCATCAGCCCAGTACGCCACCATGTCCGCCGCCGTGGCGTACTCCGCGGCGGTCACCAGCCCCAAGTGCCGCGAGGGCACCGCCAGCGCGTCATCCCGGCGTAACGCACCGAGCACCGGCAGGCCCACCTCGACGCAAGCCTGCCGGCAGACCTGCTCATGGCGCGCCGAGCCGACCCGGTTGAGTACCACCCCGGCAATTCGGACGCTGTCGTCGAAGGACCGGAACCCGTGCAGCAGCGCGGCGAGGCTGCGACCCTGGCCGCGCACGTCGACGACCAGCAGCACCGGGGCCCGCAGCAGGGCCGCGACGTGCGCCGTCGAGCCGTAGCCAGCCGTCCCGGTGCGGCCATCGAACAGGCCCATCACCCCCTCGATGATCGCGAAGTGCGCTCCGGCACCGCCGTAGGCGGCCAGTGGCGCGATGCGCTGCTCACCGACCAGCACCGCATCGAGGTTGCGGCCGGGTCGCCCGGTGGCCAGCGCGTGGTAACCGGGGTCGATGTAGTCCGGGCCGACCTTGAACCCGGCCACCGTGGTCCCCCGGCGCCGCAGCGCGGCCATCAACCCGGTGGCCACCGTGGTCTTGCCGGCGCCCGACGCGGGCGCGGCCACGACCACCCGCAAGTTCTCATTGCCGGCAAGCCGGAACTCTGCATTGCCACGCACGGGTGGTTTACCACTCAATTCCAAGCTGGCCCTTCTGCCCGGCGTCCATCGGGTGCTTGATCTTCGTCATCTCCACCACCAGGTCGGCGGCGTCGAGCAGCGCAGGCGGGGCATTGCGGCCGGTGATCACGACGTGCTGCCGGCCGGGTCGATCGGCCAGGGTGGCCACCACCTCATCGGTGTCCACCCAGCCCCAGTGCAGGGGGTAGCTGAACTCATCGAGCACATACAGGTCGTGCACCTGCTCGGCCAGCCTGCGGGCGATCTCCGTCCAGCCCTGCGCCGCGGCGGCGGCGTGGTCGTCAGCGCTGCCCTGCTTGCGCGCCCAGGACCAGCCCTGGCCCATCTTGTGCCACTCGACCGGGCCGCCTTGCCCGGTCCGCTGGTGCACCTCGTTCAGCGCCTGGAACGCGGCCTGCTCCCCCACCTTCCATTTCGCGGACTTGACGAACTGGAACACCCCGATCGACCAGCCGGCGCTCCAGCCCCGCAGCGCCAAGCCGAAGGCGGCTGTGGACTTGCCCTTCATCGCTCCGGTATGGACGATCAGCAGCGGTCGCTGGCGCCGCTGCCGGGTGGACAATCCGTCATCGGGGACGGCGACCGGTACGCCTTGGGGCATGCAAACCTCCGTTCAGGCAACGGATCTCGCGGCCGATCTCGCGGCTCTGACCACTCCGGCCACCGCGTCGGCGGACAGCTCCGCCAGCCGCAGGCACCCACCGCCTAGCGCGACCGCGAGCTGGTCGGGCAATCCCAATCGGACCGGCCCGGACTCGCAGTCCACCACGATCGACGCGACGCCGTCGCGACGCAGCAGGGCGGCCGCGGCCAGCGCGGCGTCCATCCCGCCGTGGGTCGCTCGACCGTCGGTGAGCACCACGAGCAACGCTCGCCGGTCGGGATCGCGCAACCGCTCGGCGGCCAGCACCCGAGCCGAACGCAGCAGCCCGGCGGCCAGCGGTGTACGCCCCCCGGTGCGCAACGCGCTCAAGCGGGCAGCAGCGGCATCCACTGCCGACGTCGGTGGCAACACCAGTTGCGCCTCGGTTCCCCGGAAGCTGATCAGACCTACCTTGTCGCGGCGCTGATAGGCGTCGCGCAGCAGGGACAGCACCGCGCCGGTCACCGCGGACATCCGGGTGCGGGCCGCCATCGAGCCCGATGCGTCGACGGCGAACAACACCAGGTTGGATTCCCGCCCAACCCGCACCGCCCGTCGAACATCGGCCCGGTGCACCACCAGGCCAGGGCCGCTGCGCCCTCGGGCGCGCTGGTGCGGCGCGGCGGCGGCCAGCGTGCCCAGCAGGTGCAATCCACCGCTGGCTGCGCTGGTTGCTCGAATCGTGCGCCCGACGCTGGTCCGAGCAGCCGACCGCCGCCCAACCACCCCAGCCCCCACGCCCGGCACTGCCAACAACCGTGCCCGAAACGGTGCCGCGGGCGCCGACGCCACCCCGGAGCTATCCCCCCGACATGGGGACATGTCGGGGCTATTGGCTGCCGAATCACCCCGATATGTCCCCATGTCGGGAGGGGCCCCGCCGTTGTTGGGAGGGTCAGGGGGGTCGTCTGGGGGTGGGTTTTCGGTGCTCAGCGCTTCTTCTAGCTGCTCGCTGTCTAGGCCGGGCTGGTCGAACGGGTCACGGCGGCGGCGGTGCGGTAACGCCAGTACTGCGGCGACCCGGATGTCCTCCTCGCCCACCGCGTCAGCGCCTCGCCAGGCGGCGTGTGCCATGGCAGTGCGGGCCAGCACCAGGTCGGCACGCATCCCGTCCACCTCGAACGCCGCGCATACCGCAGCGATCCGGCGCAACTCGCCATCGGGCAAAACCACGCCAGGCAACACGGCCCGGGCCACCGTGATCCGGTCGGCGAGTGCGGCGTCCTCCGGATGCCACACCGCCGCGAAAACAGCTGGGTCCGCCTCGTAACGCAGCCGCCGACGGATCACTTCGGCCCGCGTCTCGACGTCGCGGGAGGCTGCCACCTCGACGGTGAGCCCGAAGCGATCCAGCAGCTGCGGGCGTAGTTCACCCTCCTCTGGATTCATCGTGCCGACCAGCAGAAACGACGCGGCATGCGAGACCGAGACACCGTCGCGTTCCACGTGCGCGCGACCCATCGCCGCGGCGTCGAGGAGCACGTCGACGAGATGGTCAGGTAGCAGGTTGACCTCGTCGACGTAGAGCACCCCACGGTGGGCCGCGGCCAGCAGACCGGGCTGGTACGCCGAGACGCCTTCGGTCAGCGCACGCTGCAGATCCAGGGAGCCCACCAGGCGGTCCTCGGTAGCACCGACCGGGAGCTCGACCAACCGGGCCGGCCGGATCAGCTGTCCCGCTACGGCGGTGTGCGGGCCGTCCGGGCATGTGGAATCGGGGGCCATCGGGTCACACCCGAAGCGGCAACCCGGTACCGCGGTCACCGCGGGTAACAGCGCCGAAAGTGCCCGCACCACAGTGGATTTCGCGGTGCCCTTCTCGCCGCGGACCAGCACCCCACCTATTCCCGGATGCACGGCGTTGAGCAGCAACGCCAACCGAAGGTCGTCGTGCCCGACGATCGCGGAGAACGGATATCGGGCGGCACTCATGATTCAGCGGACCCGTGCCGACGCATCGCGGCGCATCGGCACATGCGGGATGCCGACCTCGGTGAACTCCGCCCCGTTGACCACGAAACCGAAGGAGCCGAAGAGTGGGACGCAGTCGAGTTGCGCGTCGAGCACGCAGGGTGCATCGCCCACCTCGGCCAGGGCCGCCTCCAGCAACCGCCGGAGTCCACCTTGGCGACGGGCCTGCCGGGCGGTGCAGATCCGACCGATCCGGAACTGTCCGTCGGTGGGCTCCAACAGGCGCAGGGTGGCCTGCGGTTGTTCGATCGCGCCATCGGGCGCGAGCCAGTAGTGCCGGGTTGTCCGATCCAGGTCATGCCCGTCGAGCTCCTGATACGGACAGCCCAACTCGACTACGAACACCTCGACCCGCAGGCGCAGTAGGGCGTAGATCATGGCGGTCGACAGGTCGGCGGCTAGGCTGCGGTGTAGCACTGTGTTGCCCACCGCTCCTGCCTACCAGATGGTCTGACATCGTGGCGGGGTGACGCCCCATCGGTCCTGGCAGCTCACTCTGAGGTGGACCCTGGTCTGGCTGTTCGTGGGTGCCTTACTGGTAGCTGGTGGCACCGTCGTCCAGCAGGTCCGCACTGGCCAGCAGACTCCGCCATCAGCCGCGCAAACTCCGACTCGGCCCGTCGCCCGGCAGCCGCTGACCCCCTCCACCCCGCCTGGATCGGTGGCTGCCTGGGTGTTAGGAGCCACGCCGCTGCCCCGGCGTCCGGATGGGTTCGGCCTGGCGCGCTCCACGCCCGCAGCGCTGATAGATCGGCGGCTAGCCACCGTCGATCTGCTTCCTCCACCCACTTCGAGCTCGTTCCAGTCGACGATCAGCCCGGTGCCCCCCCAGGTGTTGGCCCGTAGCACCTGGAAACCGATATGTCCGGTGAAACCCGAGCAACTGCGTTACCTCACCATGTCTTTCCGCGGCTTTGACGCCCGCGCGCATACCGGCGAGATGCTGGTGAACGCCGATGTCGCGCAGACCGTAGTAGGTGTCTTCAAGCGGCTCTACGCTGCCGGCTTTCCCATCGAGGAGATGCGGATCACCACCGAAGCCGAGCTGAAGTTGCCGCCGACCGGGGACGGCAACAACACCAACGCCTTTGTCTGTCGCGAAACCCGTGGCCAGACCCAGTGGTCGGCCCACGCCTCCGGGTTGGCCATCGACCTCAACCCGTTCAACAACCCATCGGTAAAAGGCGATCTCGTGTTGCCCGAACTGGCGTCGTCCTATCTCAACCGGGACTGGGCGCGCTCAGGCATGGTGCTCGACGGCGGTCTGGCGGTGACCGCATTCGAGTCGGCCGGCTGGAAATGGGGTGGGCGGTGGTCGGCGCCGGTGGATTTCATGCATTTCAGCGCCAATGGGCATTGAATGCTCACGGCCCCTCCAGGTCACCCTCGAGGTCGAGGTAGACCGCTCGCAGCGCGTCGAGATCGGCCGGGTCGGGTTGGGCCCACAGGCCCCGGTCAGCGGCCTCAAGCAGCCGCTCGGTCATTCCCCGCAGCGCCCATGGGTTGGACTTCCGCAGGAACTGCTGCACGCCGGAATCGAAGATGTAGGACTCGGCGAGCTGGTGATACATCCAGTCTTCGACCACGCCTGCGGTGGCGTCGAAGCCGAACAGATAGTCCACCGTGGCGGCCAGCTCGAAGGCACCCTTGTAGCCGTGTCGTTGCATGGCTGCGATCCACCGCGGGTTGACCACTCGGGAACGAAAAACCCGGCGAGTCTCCTCGGCCAGTGAACGGGTCTTCACCGCGTGCGGTATCGCGGAGTCACCCACATAGGCGGCCGGATTGCTGCCGGTCAACGAGCGCACCATCGCGACCATTCCGCCGTGATACTGGAAGTAGTCGTCGGAATCGGCGATGTCATGTTCCCGGGTGTCGACGTTCTTGGCGGCCACCGTGATTCGGCGAAAGGCGTGCTCCATATCGCCACGCGCCGCGGCGCCGTCAAGCCCTCGGCCGTAGGCGTAGCCACCCCAGGTGGCGTACACCTCGGCGAGGTCGGCGTCGGTACGCCACTGCCGGCTGTCGATCAGCGGCAGCAGCCCCGCGCCGTACGCGCCCGGCTTGGAGCCGAAGATCCGGGTGCGGGCCCGCCGGTCGTCGCCGTGCGCCGCGAGGTCAGCCCGGTAGTGCGCGGCGACGAAGTTGCGCTCCACCGGCTCGTCCAGCGTCGCGACGGCAGCGATCGCGTCGTCGAGTAACGCGACCACGTGCGGGAAGGCATCCCGGAAGAAGCCGGAGATGCGCAGCACCACGTCGATGCGGGGCCGGCCGAGTTCATCGAGCCCGACCACCTCCAGGCCGGTGACCCGGCGCGAGGCGTCGTCCCAGGTCGGGCGCACACCCAGGAGCGCCAGCACCTCGGCGATGTCATCACCTTGGGTACGCATGGCGCTAGTGCCCCAGACCGTGAGACCCACTGAGGAAGGCCAGTCACCGGTGTCAGCGCGATGGCGTTGCAGTAACGAGTCGGCCAGCGCGGTGCCCACGTCGAAGGCGTTGCGGGTCGGGATCGACTTCGGATCCACCGAATAGAAGTTGCGTCCGGTCGGCAGCACCGAGACCAGACCACGGGTCGGGGACCCCGAGGGTCCCGGCTCGATGAACCCGCCGTCCAGGGCACGCAGCACATTGGTGATCTCGGCCGGGGTGCCGGCCAGGCGGGGGATCAGCTCAGTGCACGCGAAGCGCAGTACTGACACCACTCCGGCATCCGGTTCCCCCAACACCTCTGCGACCACAGCGGGCGCCTTCGCCGGGTCCCAGTCAGCTGCCCGGGTGCCCTGCACCAGCCTGCGCGCCAGCCCCTCCAGACGGTCGACGTCGGCAAGCGATCCCTGCTCGTCGTCGAGGCCGATGCACGCCGCGATGGCCGCTCGCAACCCCGGCAGCGGCTGTCCCCTACCGAACACCTGGCGCGCCCGCAGCACCGCGAGTACGTCGTTGATCAGCTCATCGCCCTCGGGGGCGCGACCCAGCACGTGCAGGCCGTCACGAATCTGCACGTCCTTGATCTCGCACAGGTACCCGTCGAGGTGCAGCACGAAGTCGTCGAAATCGTCGTCACCGGGCGGCGCGTCCGCGCCCAGATCATGGTGCAGCTGGGCGCTCTGGATCAGCGTCCAGATCTGCCCGCGCAGTGTGGGTAGTTTGTCCGGATCTAGCGCAGCCATGGTGGCGTACTCATCGAGCAGCTGCTCGAGACGGGCCAGATCACCGTAGGTGTCGGCGCGGGCCATCGGCGGGATCAGGTGATCGATGATGGTGGCGTGCGCCCTGCGCTTGGCCTGAGTGCCCTCACCAGGATCGTTGACGATGAAGGGGGACACCAACGGCAGGTTCCCCAGCACCGCGTCCGGGGCATCCTGCGCGGCGAGCCCCAGGCCCTTGCCGGGCAACCATTCGAGGTTGCCGTGCTTGCCCAGGTGTACCACCGCGTGGGCACCGAAGGAGTGCTCCAGCCACCGGTAGGCGGCCAGATACTGGTGCGATGGGGGCAGCTCGGGATCGTGATAGATCGCCACTGGGTTCTCACCGAATCCGCGCGGCGGCTGGATGAGCAGCACGACATTGCCGAACAGCAGCGAACCGACGTAGATGAAGCCTTCGGACACGTACAGCTGCCCGGGCGGTTCACCCCAGGTCGATACGACCTTGTCCCGCAATGACGAAGGCAGCGCGGCGAACCACTGGGCGTACTGCTCGGTGGGCACCCGGATAGCGGAGCTCGCCATCTGGTCCTCGGTGAGCCATTCCACGTCGTGGCCACCGGCGGCGATCAGCCGGTGGATCAGCGCGTCACCCGCCAAGCTGTCTAGGTCAAGATCGCCGAGGTGGTAGCCGGCCTCGGCGAGTGCCCGCAGGAGCACCACGGCCGACGCTGGGGTGTCTAGCCCCACGGCGTTGCCGATCCGCGAATGTCTGGTCGGGTAGGCGGACAACACGATCGCCAGCCGTTTGCCCGATGCGGGCACGTGTCGCAGCCGGGCCAGCGCCACGGCGGTCCCCGCCACCCGGGCGGCCCGCTCGGGATCGGCCAGATAGATGGGGATCCCGTCGGGTCCCGGCTCCTTGAAGGAGAACGGCACCGACACCAGCCGGCCGTCGAACTCTGGGATGGCAACCTGCATGGCGGCGTCCATCGGCGACAGTGCCGCGTCGCTGGCCTGCCAGATCGTCCTCGATGAGGTCAAGCACAGGCCTTGCAGCACTGGGACATCCAGCGCGGCTAGCGCTCCCGCGTCCCAGGCCTCTTCCTGAGCCCCGGAGCTGCCACCCGCGGCTAGCACCGTGGTCACCACCGCGTCACAACGACCCAGCAGCGCACGGAGCCCGGCGGCCTGCGCGTCGCCCAATCCCCGCAGCGAGCCACAGAACACCGGTAGCGCGTTGGCGCCGGCGGCGCGCAACGCATCGGCCAGCACGTCGACGAAACCGGTGTTCCCGGCCAGCGCATGCGCCCGGTAGAACACGATGCCCACCGTTGGGCGTCCCGGATCCGCCTCGCGGAGGGCGTGGACGCCGTAATCGGGGGTGGGGGCCGGCGGTTCGAAGCCCTCGCCGGTGAGCAGCAAGGTGTCAGACAGGAATCGGGCCAACTCGCCCAGGTTGGCCGGGCCGCCGGCGACCAGGTAGCGCAGCGCCTGCGCCGCCACCCCAGCCGGAACCGTGGAGCTTGCCATCAGCTCCGCGTCCGGGATCGCCTCACCACCCAGGCATACAGTCGGCAGCCGAGCGCTCAGCAGCGCCTGGAGGCCCGCCTCCCAGGTCCGCCGTCCGCCGAGCAACCGGAGCACCACCACGTCCACCCCGTCGAGCAGCGCGGGAAGCTCGTCGGGTTCGGTCCGGGCGGGGTTGGCGAGCTGGAAGTCCGCACCGCAGGCCCTGGCGGCGAGCAGGTCGGTATCGGCAGTGGACAGCAGCAGGATCCGCACTCCAGCGAGGCTAACCTCAGTGGCCGACGTCGATCACCACACGGGTCGGTCGGGTTAGAGTGAACACCTTGACCGAGGTCTGCTTGCGCATCCCGATCCCCACCGACAGCACGCCCTCGTAGTCACCGGTGATTGCCACCGCCATGACGTTCGCCAGATTCGGGTACGGAACTTCCGCGGCCCTGGATAGCTGGAGTGACCTTCGTTACCGTGCGCCTGCGCGGGCATCGCATGCATTTCGGCGAACGCCGCGCCGGTGATCCGCTCGATGTTGCCGGAGCCGTCCCGGGTCAACTGATCGACGAACCGGGAGCTGA
>JAODNG010000429.1 GCA_025465385.1 Pseudonocardiales bacterium | reverse complement strand
ACGAGTTGTGGGAGCGGATCGAGCCGCTGTTGCGTGTGCTAGTACTGCGGTACGGGTTCTCGTAGCGAGCCGTGGGAGAGCTGCTGGCCCAACGGAGCATCGAGGGCGGCTAGGTTTCATCATCAACATCGCAGCTCGTGCCAGACGGCTGCCTGTCTCTCGGAGATCGAGAAGGCGTTACGCTCCTAACCGGCATCTCATAGGGGAGTGATGATGGCTACCGAGATCTTGTGGCGCCCGCCCGGGAAGATGACGCAGTCAGAACAACGTAGCCTCGAATCACTCGTCGAAGAAGTCTCAGACGAATTCGTTCCACCGCTAACTACGCGAAGCAGCACGACCCAGGCCGTGCTAGCGAGTGCCAGTGGCAGCACATCGAGTAGCTACTTTCATGAATTGCTTACGCAACATTGTCTTCTGCTAATCGAGTGCGACCAACTGCAAGGGTTTCTTTCCTTCCGAACCTTTCACCGCGATACCCGCTTGCCGCAGATAGGAATCTGCATCTATGTCAGCATCATTTCTGTTCGTCCCGCGGCGCGAGGACGCGGACTCGCTCGCCTGCTATACCAGAAGCTCTTACGGCTTCCCGAGACTTTGCCTGCATGGATTCTTCTACGCACACGGTCCACCAACACACATCATCTACACCTGTTAGATACGCTCGGATTCAAGCGTCTCCTTACCGTTCCTAATGACAGGGATCGGGTCGACGGTATTTACCTGGGGTGCAAGCGGTAGCAGCATCCAGCTCAGCTGAGTCGAGCAGCGCTAGCCCGACTAGGCGGCCGATCCGAGTCGTGGCTGCCGCAGGTTGCGCGTCGTTTCTGCTGGTGGACCGGTTGTCAGCCTTGTGGCCGCGACGGACGTTGTGGACGGATGCATATCCTGAGAGGCCGTAGCGCAGTACCAGCGGACCGCCACCGTGATCACCTCCCGCGGGAACCGGAACCAGCGAAGCTCGACCGTGGTCGCGTATTTTCGGGGACACCCTGACGACGCTTGCGCCGGCGTGTCCATTAACTGCCACCAATATTCAGGGTTGTCCTGACGACACCGAGCCGACTCTTCACGCACACTAACGGCGATGGAGCACTACAGACACACAGCGTCCGCCCATCCTAATCGCGTGATGGAGGAAGACCAAACATGTCAACCACGGGTTATTTCACGAAAAAGACGATGGCGCCGGTACTTCCGGATACGCTGACCGAAGACCCCCGTATCCGTACTATGCGAGAAGCACAGTCGCCTCGGTCATATCACCGGAGGCGCACTGCGCTCGTGAATCGTTCTCGACTGGACTCAGCCATGACCGTCTCCGCGCCGGCCTACTCGATACCCATGTTGCTGGCCGAGCTGGTGGAACTGGGCCGCGAATCCTGGCGAATCACCGAGCAGGAGCGGGCGATACGCGCTCAGATCGAAGCCTTGCGCGAGCTTGAAGAGAATCAGTGATGGATGAACACGGTCTATCGGAGCTGCCAGCGCCGCTCAGGCGACCGACGACACCGGTCAGGCCGCTCCGCCGACGCAACTCCGAGCCCCCGGCGCTGCGACGATCGCTAGAAAGGTCGGGAAAATCGACGGGAGATGACCACAGTCGAGGTGGGCGACCAGTTCGGGTGTTCCACCGCTTCGGTCGTGAGATGGCCACCTCGCCGCGCTCGGGGAACATGTCGCTGTTTGTCGAGCGCAGCCCGCACCCGCGCGCCCACCGCCGCGACATCAGGAGAGGTGGATCCAGGTCGCGGTCGACGGGACGTGGTTCTGGTCGACGAGGAACAGCATGTACCGGCCCGGTGGCGCGAGGGTGGGCGTCGCGGGTACGTGTACGGTCAAGACTCCTTGTGCACGACCATTGATGGGCAGGTCGACGAGACGCTGGGAATTGTCGAAGGCGTGGGTCGTCACGCCACTACGGATGAGTTCCGCCCATAGGACATTTCCCGGTTGCGCGGTGGCGATATCGATCGCCTCACCGTAGTGCCATTCGTCCGCCACGTGTCCGATCGCCGGACGGCCGCCGACGAACATGTATGGCGGACTGTATATCTCAATCTGCATTTCTTCGTTCGGCTGGGGTGGCTGCCACGGAACTAGATCACCGTACGGCGGGGGGTTACCGCTCGTCGTCATCACCCGGCCGTCGGGCATCAGCAGGGCAACCGAGTGGTACATGCGGACGACGCTCGCCACGGCGCCGGGTTTCCAGGTGTCTGTCGCTGGATCGTAGATTTCGGACTGGAGTCGGGGGATCGGCGCGACGCCTGTCTCCTCGTGAATGATCGCTCCGCCGCTCACGAAGACGGTGCGGTCTGGAAGCAGGACGGCGTTGAGGTGAATCCGCGGCAGGCTCAGGGGCATAGCAAGCTGGTAGGCGGGATTGGGCTGCGTGAGATCCACGACCTCGGCAGTCCCTGTCGCGCTGGTGCGGTCGTCGGGAGGGCCGCCGCCGACGATCATGACGCGCTGGTCCTGCGCCGGAGGAAGTAGAACGCTGGATGACTGGTTGCGCAGAAATCCGTCGACGATGGCAGGTACGACCTGGAAGTCGA
The DNA here is from genome assembly GCA_025465385.1 of Pseudonocardiales bacterium. Classification (GTDB taxonomy): domain Bacteria; phylum Actinomycetota; class Actinomycetes; order Mycobacteriales; family Pseudonocardiaceae. The sequence continues at coordinate 2,775 of JAODNG010000429.1, read as the reverse complement.
TGCGGTTGGGTGCGAAGGCCATGATGCCGGGCCGTTGGAAGCGACCGTCGTCCATTCTGCCCCCGCTGAAGAAGACGCGCCCGTCCGTCATCAGGAAGAGGTGTGCGTAGAACGGTAGACCGTTGAAGTCTGGACTCTGCGGCGGGTTGTGTTTGAGCCACTGTCCCGCCACGGGATCGTAGATTTCGAAAAGCGGATTGAGGTCGCCATTGAACTGGTTTTTGCCGCTGACCGTCAGTACGTGTCCGTCCGGGAAGAGCAACAGTTGCGGGTACCACCGTCCGTTCTCCATGTGTGCGGTGTTCGCCCACTGCTCGGTGACCGGGTCGAAGATTGCGACGTCTCGCTGACCGAGGTCATTACCCTTGTTGTAGTCCTGCGTCCCTCCTGCGGAGAGGACGCGGCCGTCGCCGAGGAAAGTGTCGCCTCCACAGAAGAAGTCGAACGGCCGGCCGTCCCCACGAAAAATGGTCGGTGGATGCTTGAAGTTCTGGCCAGCGGGGGCCTGCGGGTCCCACACGACGCTGGTATATAGACCTGCGGCGACGCTCCCGAACTTGTGGTCGGCGACCCGCGCAGTGTTGTTTCCCGATCCTGAGAAGAACAGCACTCGCCCCGTGTGCAGCATCGCCGCGTGTATGGCGAGCACCTCTGAGTTGAAGGGGAGAACCTGCCATCGTCCATGGATTTCGGGGGAGTCCGTGAGCTGGACGGTCGTGTAGAAGCCGACGCTGCCAGCCGGTGGGTGGTCGGCTGCAAGGACGACGAGGTGCGGTATTCCATTGTGAGGGACCACCGCGATCCCGCTGCCTTGGTTCTCCCATGAGAACCAGTTATTCACGCCTAGCCTCGATCTTTCATCCCGACCGCATGGTGATCTTTGATCCCGTTGGTTGATCTTGTGTGCGGTTGTTTCGGTTGGTGGTCAAGGGTGAGTCTCGGCCCTGTGGTGGTGGCCGGTTCTCCGGGTCCTGTCTGGGGGGTCGGGTGGTGCGGTCAGGGTGTGAGGGCGGCCAGGCGTGCGTAAGCGGTGGTGATGTCGTGGGCCCAGGGCCATGTATCGGGGATTTTGAGCAGGGTGCGTCGTGCGGTGCGCACGAGTCGCCCTGCGACGCTGAGGATGCGCAGCCGCAACCGTTTGGGTTCGTATCGGGCGGCCGCGCCGGTCAGGGCCAGTCGCTGGGTCCAGGCGAGGAGGTCTGCGGCCAGGGCGGTGATCGCAAGCCAGACCCGGTTGTGGGTCAGGTCGTGGAAGGGCAGGTTGCGCATCCCGGTGTCTTTGGCGTTGCGGATGCGGTCTTCGACGCGGGCGTGGCGGCGGTGGCGTAGTTCGAGCTCGGGGAGCTGCCCGGTGGGGGTGTTGGTGAGCACGCCGACGATCCGGTGACCGTCGACATCGGTGATCCGCAGTTGCGCACCGGGGTGCGGGCGTTCGCGGCGCAGGATCAGCCGGGTCCCGGCCGGCCAGCTCGACAGATCGACCAGTGCGGTGGCCTCGGCGATCCACGCCCCGTCGCGGGGTTCGATGATCGGCCCCTGCTGTCCGGCGCGGGGCTTGCCGACCTGGTAGGCGGGGGTCCAGGCGGCCTCGGGGAGCTGGGCCAGGACCCAGTGGATGTCGAAGTGGTGCAGGTAGGCACCCACCGAGAACTCCGCGCCCATCGCCGCGAGATGGTGGGTGAAGCCATGGGTGGCGCCGGCGGCGTCGGTGCGCACCAGCACCGGGCGCCGACCGTGCTCATCGGGGGTGCGCCACGGCGCGGGCAGTTGCGCCAGCGCGGCATCGAAGACCTCGATGTGATCGGCCGCGGTGTTCGAGCCCGCGTTGCCCGGGCGCAGCAACGCGGCCACCGGCTCCCCGGTGCCTCCGTCGCCGTGATCGGCAAAAGCCAGCAGCGGATGGAACCCAAACCCGCGTTTATAGGTCGGCGCGGCGGCCTCTTTCTCTGAATGCGCGGTGACCAGGGTGGCATCCAGATCGATCACCACCCGCCCGTCGGCGATCGGTGCGCCCGCCCAGCCCCAGACCCGTTCCCGAGCCGCCGCCCGAGCCCCGGCGATCGCGTCCAGCGCGGCATCGACATCTTCGGCCAGCGTGGCGACCAGACGTGACACCGTCGGATCCGAGGCCACCAAACCGAACACCCCAGGCTGGGCCCGCAACACCCCGATATCAGCGGCGCAGTCCCCACCCAGCGCGACCGCCACGGCCAGATCCAGCACGATCTTCCCCGGATCGTGGATCGCCCACGACCGCCGCCAGCTACCCAACCGAGTCGACAGCTCCCGGGATAGCCCGGTGGCATGCGCCGTCGCCACCAGCAGCGACCCACCCGCGTGCGACACCAACGACTCACCGAAGGTGACCACTGACAACCACGGACGACGTTGTTTATCCTTCACCTGCGAAGTGCCTCTCTATCCGGCCGGATTGAGCCTTGAGAACTCCCATCCAACCGGGCTGAGCAGGCACTTTCGCGCATCTACCCCCAGCGTGTCGCCCACATGATCAAATACGATGAAAGCGCGAGGTTAGTCAGACAGTTCCCGTGCCAGACTCGCCGGTGTGCCTGCGCTGCATGCCGTGGCGATGGTTGTGGGTGTAGCCCTCGTCGTGGTGACCATGTCCGACGTTGTCGGCAGGCTGGTGATACCGCGAGCCCGCAGCAGCGCTTTCGGGCGCGGGGTTGACCGGGTGGTCGATGGCGTGTTTCAGCTACTGGTCAGTCGTTTCGCCAACTATGAGGACAAGGATCGGGTGCTGGCCGCGCAACC
>JAODNG010000400.1 GCA_025465385.1 Pseudonocardiales bacterium | reverse complement strand
CAGCCCGAGGTCGCGGCAGACCTTGATAGCGACCGCCGGATTGTCGCCCGTGACGACCTTCACCGCGATGCCGAGGCCAGCCAACCGGCGCAGCGCCTCGGCCGCGTCGGGCTTGGGGAGGTCCAGGAACACCAGCAGCCCCACCAGGCGCAGGCCGCGCTCGTCGTCAGCCGTTGGCTGGCGGGTGCTGGCGGCCCGACGCGTGGCCACAGCGACGACCCGGTTGCCCGCGGCGAACTCCATCTCCAGCGCCTCCCGCGCCGGCCCCGGCACATCGACACAACGCTCGAAGATGGTCTCCGGTGCCCCTTTGGTAACCAAGATCAACTGGTCGGTCGGGTCACGAACGAGCACTGAGACCATCCGGCGCTCGTGGTCGAACGGGAGCACCGCAAGCCGCGTGTAGCCGGCCAGAGCGGCCCGCTCGCCTGCGGCGGCCTGGGACTGCCACAGCGCCTGGTCGAGCGGGTTCCCGCCAGCGACGGGTCCGTCGAGTGCCGTGTTCTCGGTGCACAGGAGTCCCCATCGCAATACCGTGTCGGGGCCGCTGTCACCGGCCGGTACGGCGCGCACGTAGTCGATTCGGCCCTGCGTGAGGGTGCCGGTCTTGTCGGTGAACAGCACATCGACGTCGCCGAGGTCCTCGATGCACACCAGCCGCTTGACCAGCACCTTGCGGCGGCGCATCCGCCGCGACCCGGCGGCAAGGCTGGTGGACACGACCGCGGGCAGCAGCTGCGGGGTGATACCGACCGCGATCGCCAGCGAGAACAGCAGCGCATCGATGATCGGCTTGTGCAGCACCACGTTGATCACGAAGATCGACGTGGTCAACGCACCGGCGACGTAGACCAGCAGCATCGAGAACCGGCGCAGGCCGACCTGGAACCCGGTATCGATCTGGTGCGTGCTCAACCCGGTGGCGATGTTGCCGAACTCGGTGCGAGCTCCGGTGGCCACCACGATCCCGCGGGCGCTGCCGGCGTGGACCACCGTGCCCATCAGCGCGCACCCGGACAGCTCCGCCAGCGGTGTCCCCGACGCCACGGGCGTGGTGTTCTTCTCGACGGTCAACGATTCGCCGGTCAGGACCGACTCGTCGCACTCCAGGCCGGTGACCTCGATCAGGCGAATGTCGGCCGGGACGATCTCGCCGAGCCGTAGCTCGATCAGATCCCCAGGCACCAGGGTGGTGACGTCCACCGTGGCCGGGCGCCCGTTGCGGATCACCACCGTCTGATGGCTGATCTGGGAGTGCAGCGCCTCGGCGGCCTTCTCGGCCCGGTACTCGTTGACGAAGCCCAGCCCGACCGACAGGGCGACGATCACGCCGATGATGACGGCACCACTGCGCTCACCGACGAAGTAGGACGCGATCGCCGCGGTGACCAACAGCGCGAGCAGCGGCGACCGCAACTGGTGCCAGAGGACTGGCAGCAGCCGGGCTCGATGCGAGGAGACCGCGTTGGGACCGCACTGCGCCTGCCGCCGCCCGACCTCGCCACTGGACAGGCCCTGGCCTGCGGTCACGCCGAGCTCATCCAGCAGGTCTGCGGCGGGCAGCGTAGCGGCGGACACGATCCCGGTGGCGGACCCGGTTGGCTGCGCTGGGGCGGAGACCGTCATCGTCGGCCACCACCGAACGGGCGGGCTGTCATAGGTCTCGCCGCCTTCATCCATCAGTACGAAGCGGCGAGGGAGTGCGGGATCCGGGCAGAGCCAGGCGCGCTGAAGGTTCCAGTCTCGCACGTATCGACGAGGCAAGAAGCCTGAGCTTCCCACCAGCGGGTTCGAGTACCGCCCGCTTGTCGCAGGGTGGCCGGTGACGTCGAACGCCGCGGGCTCTGGTGACTGAAAGATCAGATACGGAGCAAGGTCGATGCTCGACCACCAACGAATCTCCGAGACTCTCGTCGAGCTGGCCGATACCCTCGTGCTGGGATTCGACGGCATCGACTTCTTACATACGCCCACCGAGCGCTGTGTGCAGCTCCTCGGTGTTGACGCAGCGGGGATTCTGCTGATCGACCAGTGGGGCACCCTTAGCCTGGTAGCAGTCTCCACCGAGCGGACCCGCCTGCTGGAGCTGTTCAACTGCAAAACGAGCAAGGGCCCTGCCTGGACTGCTACCACAGCGGCCAAGGCGTGGCCTGCGCTGATTTGACCGCGACACCGCAACAGTGGCCACGGTTTGCCGCCGCCGCCCGCGAGCAGGGCTTCGCCGCGGTCCAGGCAGTGCCGATGAAGCTGCGCGAGCAGATCCTCGGGGCACTGAACCTGTTCCGCTGCACACCTGACGCCATCCCCGCCGAAGCCACCGCGGTCGCGCAGTCCTTCGCTAACGTGGCCACTATCAGCCTCCTGCAGCTCCGCGCGCTATGACACAGCGAGATAGTCACCGAACAACTGCAAAGCGCGCTCAACAGCCGTGTTCTGATCGAACAGGCCAAAGGCATCCTCGCTGAACGCCGACACATCAACATCGCCGAGGCATTCATACTGATGCGCACCTACGTCCGCGACCACAATCGGTTGCTCTCACTGGTAGCCCAAGCGATCATCACCCAGCACCCCCGACCTCACCGACCTAACGATCTCGCGGACCCGACGGCGGTGACGACGCATCCTCCGGGCCTAGCGCAAGCCCCCAGGGATCGCTCGTGTCGGGTCGCCGAGGTCT
>JAODNG010000599.1 GCA_025465385.1 Pseudonocardiales bacterium | reverse complement strand
TCGAGGCTGGCGCGAATCCAGCGGCTGTCGTGGATGCGCTAAACAGGGCCGAACAGGAACGGCAGGCAGCCCACGCTGATCTCGATCGGATACCGGCAAGACATGTGCTGAGTTATGCGGACATCGCCGTGATGATCAATGAACTAAGCGACGTAGGGCAAGCTCTCGACCGGGCGGACCCTGCCGGCTTAGAAGACTTGTACTCCGCCCTCAGGCTGGAGATGGTCTACGACGCTAGTGCAAAGACTGTCAACGTGACCATCCGACCAGCCGGTAGGGGTAGTGCGCATGTCCGAGGGGGGACTCGACCACTACGCACACGTTCTGAACCAGCAAAAACGTATCAAGCTCAGTTAGCTGCGTACGGTTGAATCTGGGCAGGATTCGAACCTGTGACACACGGTTAAGAAGAGCTGTTACCTCTACCACTACGCCTGCTACCAGCGATTATAGTTCGCGCAGAGTAGCTCCATCCAGTCTTGAGGCATGGTGCGTCACCTCGACAGCCGACAGCTCGCCCTCCCGGCTGCGGTGGATCTGGATGTATCGCGAGCTGCGAGAGGCCCCGGACACCGAGCTCGCCGAGGCCCCGTCATCGTCGCGGTCTTGACCGCCCTTGCTCTGACCGGGGCGCTCAGTGCCCGCATCGGCGGCGGCAACATCCGCCGTGGGGTCTCCCTGCTCGGCGGCGCACTGGGCCTCGCCGTCACCTACGGCATCGGCCACCTGCTCGGCACCACCCTGAGCTGACAGCACCGGGCGACCAGCCCCACCGCACTTCCGGAACCCGATCCAGCCGGCGATCAGTCACACGGCCAAGTCCTTGGGCCTCGCGCCCGTGTGAGCAGCGAGTTAACAACAGTCATCCCACAGATGTACGAAGTTTCCGGGGTGCGTGGCGTGGGGTATGTGAAAGATGATCTGTGGGGATGATGACCGGCCGCTGGGCCTCCGGCATCCTGGACAAGGATAAGTAGGCGGGTTCTTCTCTTGGGCAACTGCGAAGGTGGCCTGAGGGCTGAGCGGGGTAGCACTGCTATGCGCAAGTGCTGGGCGAAGTGACGGGGTTTGCAATGTCGCACTAGCGTTCCGGCGAAGTCGGCCGGGTTTAGAACCACCCGACGGGTGGGGAGATCCCGGACCGAGCACTGCTGGCCCAGGGCAATCTAGCAACCGCTGACGTTGGTTCGCGTTTTCCCGGTCGGCCGCTTTTCGCTACACAGATGGCATTTAGGGATTCCCTGGGAGACTTCCTAGGGGAAGAAGGAGGGGAAGTAACACATGTTAGTTTCGGATATCTTCACAAGTGGCTTCTTTAGCAATGACGGCGACGATCACCACAAGGATCACGACCACCACAAAGACCACGACCACCACAAGGACCACGACGACCACAAGCACGACCGCGGCTGGTGGCGCGACCGCGATGGCCGCTGGTGCCACGACTAGTAGATCTGCGAGCCGTGTGGGCGGTGGCCTCCATGCCAATCAGCGGAGGCCACCGCCCACACCAGATCCATAGGCTGACGGGAGTGTCCGTCTAGTCCCGGCATTGTGGAACCCGAGTCACTTCTGCACCGGATGGACCCGCAACGCGAAATCCTTTAACCCGGCGCCAAATTAATCCCCTGAACTGCCCGAACGCTCCACGTGGCCCGGGAGGTTCGGGCCACCACAGGATCGTCGTGGTGTTGTGCCGGTCACGCAGCCGCGATCCTGGAGTCACGCTCGGGTAGTGGACTGTCGGGATCGGCGGGGACCGCCGGCCGTAGTCGAAGAGGGTGTTCATGTCCAGGTCGAACCGGCCAGGTAGAGGCCACGTTCGACCAGAACAGTGGGGGAGACGCGCCGATCGACCACTGTCATTCGCACCGCCCACCCGGTTCCTCGATTAACATCACCGCTAGCAGCTAACGGCTGCGTATTCCTTCTCGACCCCCGAGGCTGCCCAGCGCTTGAGGCGCACTAGCCATCGAATGTCTTTTAGCGCACGGGCGCGTGAGTGGTCAGCGTGACTTGGGTGCGGCGCTGGTGGTCTGGGTGAGAAGCGATTGCCTGCGCGTGGCCGGAGAGGGTTTCCACCCGGTCCCGCTTCTTGACAGGCCTGAGGGCTGGTAATGAACGTTTCGAGTGGCTCGGTGCGTTCGGTTGCTCACCGAACGCGCCGAGGCCGGAAAGTTTGTAACCTGTAGTGCCTGAGGTAACACTCGGTGCAGTGAAAACGTTTTCCGGCTGCTAAACTTTAGGCTGTTCAGGTGATGTATCGAGCTCTGTGGGGGTTTACGTTGGGTATGCGTCAGAGTTGAGGTTCTCCTCGGAAGAACCCGCTGGGGGCAGCTCCCTTGCGGGTCGGCGGATCCGCGTTGCAACGGGACAACCCCCGTCCCGTTGCAACGCGGCAATACATGGCCCGCTATGCCTATTCGCGACGTTAGTCTGATGCAGGCTGGTTGCTTTCTCGTACGCTCCGCTGAGCAGCTCAGCTGCGATCCCGAGCCGCGAGCAGACCAGCTGAGATCGAACAGACCACGTGGAGCACCACCAAAACACCAACAAGCCGCCTGACGTGAGCTAGGCATGGGACGCGTCTATCTATGTCAAGATCGTCTACTCCTGTTCGCTCGTTCGTGGGTAGCAGTCAGGCTTGGATTTTGGTGTCGTTTGCGGTGGAGGGCATCGACGCGGTGAGGACGCAGTAGAGCTGTCGGGCGATGTATCGCTTGAGACACCGTCAGATCTCGCGCCTTCGAGCACGAGTACCGCACCCGCCTGGCAAACTACCTGGACTCGCAGCTTCGAGAGCTAGACGGGCGCGGATCCGCCTCACCGCCAGTCCCGAT
>JAODNG010000343.1 GCA_025465385.1 Pseudonocardiales bacterium | reverse complement strand
CGCGCGCAACGTGTCCGGCGAGGTGCACATGTACGCCGACAGGGTTACCGACTCGATGCGCCGCGCCATCGACGAGACCAACCGGCGACGGGCCAAGCAGGTCGCCTACAACACCGAACGCGGGGTTGATCCGCAGCCGCTACGCAAGAAGATCAACGATATTCTCGAGCGCGTCTACGCCGAGGCCAGTGATACCTCCGACATCGCTGCTGTGCGGGTTGGCGGATCCGGGCGCAATGCCTCCCGGGGCAAACGTGCCGCCGGCGAGCCCGGCCGGACCCGGAGTAGTGCCGGTGTGCTGGAAGCTCGGGATGCCTCGTCGATGCCGCGCGCCGAGCTGGCCGATCTGATCCAGCAGCTCACCGACCAGATGATGGGCGCGGCCCGGGAGCTGCAGTTCGAGCTGGCCGCCCGGCTCCGGGACGAGATCGCCGACCTGAAGAAGGAGCTCCGCGGCATGGACGCCGCCGGCCTCCGCTAACTGGACACCCTTCAAGCGTCGCTAACTGCCGCGACCCGTCTCCGGTAGTGAGGTCGGTGCCTCGGGTCGATCCAGGTTGCGGTGTGAGGATGGCGGTGACGCCGCGAAGACGCTTCCACATGTGCCACCGTGCTCCGGCAGGGCGTTCAGCGTCGGACGCCCACGACGAGCAGGTACTGCCGCGAGTGAGAGACGCCGCCGTCCGACCGGTAGTGCGTGTCGAAGAAGTCGACCCATGTCTGATGGAACTCATTGCGCCGGTCTTCGTCGAGCGCTTCCGCCGCCGTTTTCGTTGGTCCGTAACTGGACGAGAACAGCTGCCAGTATTCTTCACCTGTCGGGATGTTGAGGGTGGAGACGCATTCCTCGATGTCGAGTTCGAACGCGTCGCCGAGGAGCTCGCGAACCACCTCCTCGCGACCCCAGGCGAATGGATCTCCAGCGCTCGGCGGCGGCGTCGGCATGAATGGCCTCATCATCTTGAACATCTGGCCCAGGCCGCCGTCCGGCGTCCAGTTCGCGAGGGCGATCCGGCCACCGGGTACAACGACGCGCGCCAGTTCATGCGCCGTCGCTGCGTGATCGGGCGCGAACATGATCCCGCAAGTCGAGGACAGTCTGTCATAGGAAGCGTCATCGAGGTCGAGGCGCTCGCAGTCACCAACCCGGTAGTCGATCTCGAATTTCTGTTCTTGCGCCCGTTGCCTGGCCGTTTCGATTAGCGCCGGAGCGAGGTCAACGCCGGTCACGCTCGCACCCGCCCTGGCAGCCAGCTCGGCGACTGCGCCTGTCCCACATGCCAGGTCCAGCCAGCGAATCCCCAGCTGCGGGGCGAGACGCTCAATCACGCGCGCGTGGATGTCGGTAACTGTTTCGGTGATGTGCTGATAAGGCCCGTTGCCCCACATAACAGACTGTCGCTGCTTCAATTCTCCGAAAGCCATAACGGTTTCTCCTCTGCCGGTTCTGACGATCGGTCAATATTGCTGTTCAAGCGAGTATATTGACGGCATTATATCCCGCTTTAGCGGCGTCAACGAGGAGCCGAGAACGCGCTTGAGAACCTTGGGCGCTGGGACACCCGTTCACGATGAGCAAGTCCTGAGCCAGCGGACGAGGTGCCTGGCGCGTCCTGACAAGCTCGTGCGCCCGTCTCCATAACCCGGGCCGCGCCATCGTCGTCGCGGTGGCGGCACAACGCCCTGTGGACGTGGCCGATCAGCGTAGCTTGCGTCGTAGACTAACTAGCGCAGGACGCGGATCACCCCCTCCTGCACCGCGCTGGCGATCAATCTGCCGTCCCGGCTGAAGAAGCGACCGGTCGCCAGGCCTCGCCCTCCCGACGCGGAGGGTGAGGTGTAGTCGCAGAGCACCCAGTCGTCGGCCCGGAACGGGCGGTGGAACCACATCGAGTGATCCAGGCTGGCGGCCATCACGCCGTCGGTCAATGAACGACCGTGCGGAATGGCCACCGACCACAACACGGTCAGGTCGGAGGCGTAGGCCAGCACGCAGACATGGAGCAGGGCATCGTCGGGCAAGTCGCCGTCGGCTCGTATCCACATTTGGTCGCGCGCGCCCGGGCCGGCCTCGGTTCGGACGCCAGCCCAGGGTGGCGGCGTGATGTAGCGCAGGTCGAACGGCCGAGGCAGCTGCGTGAGCAGAGGGCGGCTATCGCCGCTGCGACGTGCCCAGCTGGCCAGGTCATCGAGCTGCTCGGGGGCCGGGACCTCGGGCATCTCGTCGGCGTGCTCCAGGCCTTGCTCGGGTAGCTGGAACGACGCCGCCAGCGTGAAGATCGCCCTGCCGTGCTGGATCGCTACCACGCGGCGGGTCGTGAACGACTGCCCGTCGCGGATCCGATCTACGTTGTAGACGATTGGCACCCGCGGGTCGCCAGGCCGGAAGAAGTATGCGTGCAGTGAGTGCACGCTGCGCTCGACCGGTACGGTTCGACCTGCCGCGACCAGTGCCTGCGCCGCCACCTGCCCGCCGAAGACCCGTGCAGGGGAGTCCGAGGGGCTGACGCCGCGGAAGATGTCGTTCTCGATCCGCTCTAGGTCCAGCAAGGCCACCAGCCGGTCCACCACGGGCTGACCCCGTGGCACACCATCAGCTGCCCGCGGAGCTTCGATCCACTGTTTCCATGCAGGATCGCGGGTATCAGCCAAGATCCTCCTCGCCCAGGCGGTGCACCCGGACAAGGTTAGTGGAACCCACCGTAGCCGGGGGGGACCCCGCGACGATCACCACCAGGTCACCTGGCTGGTAACGCCCAATCGACAGCATCGCCTGATCCACCTGCCGGACCATCGCGTCGGTGGTCTCGACCCTGGGCACGAGGAAGGTCTCGGTGCCCCAGGTCAGCGCGAGCTGACTGCGCACCGAAGGCTCGGGGGTGAACGCCAGCAACGGCAGGTGGGTGTGTAGCCGGGCCAGCCTGCGTACGGTGTCGCCGGACTGGGTGAATGCCACCAGCGCCTTGGCTTCCAAGCGCTCCCCGATGTCGCGGGCGGCGTAGGACAGCACACCCCGCTTGGTTCGTGGCACGTGGTTCAGCGGTGGGACGTTCGGCGAGCCGGCTTCGATGGCTTCGACGATCCGGCTCATCATTTCCACTGACTCGATCGGATACCGACCGACACTGGTCTCCCCGGAGAGCATGACCGCGTCGGCACCATCGAGCACCGCGTTAGCCACGTCGGAAGCCTCCGCCCGCGTCGGCCGCGCGTTACCGATCATGGAGTCAAGCATCTGAGTGGCCACGATGATCGGCTTGGCGTTCTCTCTGGCCACCTGCACGGCCCGCTTCTGCACCAGCGGCACGTGCTCCAGGGGCAACTCGACCCCGAGATCGCCACGGGCCACCATCACGCCGTCGAAGGCCAGCACGATCGCCTCGAGGTTATCCACCGCCTCAGGCTTCTCCAGTTTGGCGATCACCGGCAGCCGCCCGCCGACCACCTCGTCCATTGCACGGTGAACCAGGTCGATGTCGGCCGGGGATCGCACGAACGACAGCGCCACCAGGTCCACCCGCAACCGCAGCGCGAACTCCAGGTCGGCGAAGTCCTTCGCGGACATCGCTGGCACCGAGACATTCATCCCCGGCAGGGACAGGCCCTTGTGGTCGCTGACCGTGCCGCCTTGGATGACCTCGCAGACCACCTCGGTATCTTCCACCTTGCGAACGAGCAGAGCGACCTTGCCGTCGTCGACCAGCAACGAGTCGCCCTCACGGGCATCTTTCGCGAGCCCCTCGTAGGTGGTGGAGACCCGATCGTGGGTACCGGGAACGTCCTCGACGGTGACCCGCACCTCATCGCCGGTGCGCCACTCCACCGGACCGGTCGCAAACCGCCCCAGCCGAATCTTGGGCCCCTGCAGGTCGGCGAGGATGCCTACCGCCTTGCCGGATTCGTCGCTGGCCTCTCGAACCATGGAGTAGACCCGCGCGTGCTCCGCGTGCGTCCCGTGGCTGAAGTTAAGGCGAGCAACGTCCATACCGGCCCGTACCAGCTCCCGGATCTTCTCCGGGGTCGCCGTGACCGGGCCGATCGTACAAACGATCTTCGCGCGTCGACTCACACGAGACAGACTAGCGCTGCATCCGGACTGATCCGGTGTCCGGCAGGTGTCTGGCGAGTGTCTAGACCGCCGCTGCTCCTACGTGCCCGGCCAACCAGCGGCGATGCCTAAGAGACGAGGGCCACCGGCTGCTGCACCGCAAGCTTCGCCGGCTCCTCCCGGCCACGGCGGGCCACCGTGAGGTAGAGCACCGCAGCCAGGAACACCACGGCTGAGGTAATCACATTGATCCGCAACCCAAAGATCATCGTGGCCGGATCGGAGCGCATCAGTTCGATCCAGAACCGCCCTGCGGTGTAAGCCGCGACGTAGAGCGCGAAGGCCCGTCCATGGCCGAGCTTGAACCGGCGGTCGGCCCACACCACCAGTGCCGCGACGCCCAAATTCCACAGCATCTCGTAAAGAAAGGTGGGTTGCACGATCGCCACCGGTGGGCCCTGGGCGATCCCATTGAGCGGATCGGGGAAGCCGGTCATCGGATTGAGCCGCTCGCGGATCTCCAGTCCCCAGGGCAGTGTGGTCGGAGCACCGTAGAGCTCCTGGTTGAACCAATTGCCCAACCGGCCGATCGCCTGCGCGACGACGATGGCCGGTGCGACCGCGTCTGCCAGCGCAGGAAGCGGGATGCCCCGGCGCCGGCAACCGATCCAGGCTCCGACACCGCCGAGCGCGATCGCTCCCCAGATACCTAGCCCGCCCTGCCAGATCTTCAGCGCCCCGATCGGATCTCCACCGGGTCCGAAGTACTTCTGCCAGTCTGTGGCTACGTGGTAGAGCCGCCCGCCCACCAGACCGAACGGCACCGCGAACACCGCGATGTCAGTCACCGTCCCGGCCCGACCGCCCCTGGCTTGCCAGCGACGTTCCCCCCACAGGATAGCCACGACGATCGCGGCGATGATGCACAGAGCGTAGGCCCGGATCGGCACCGGCCCCAGATGCCAGACTCCGCGGTCCGGACTGGGAATGCTGGCAACGAACATCGCGGTAAGCACGCCGACACGGTATCTCCCACCCGGACCACGCAGTCAGCGGGCTCAGCGTGGTATCGATGCCCTGATAGGCACGCTGAGCCGCTGAATGCGCCAACCGGAGAAGGCCGGTCAGGCGGGTTGCGGAGCGGGGCGGCGGACGCCGGTGGCGAGGTCGGCGGCCAGCGCGCGGACCCCGGACACACCGGCCCCCGCAGCGGTGACGAAAGCGGAACCGACGATCACGGCATCGGCGAACGACGCCACCTCCGCGGCCTGCGCGCCGTTGCGCACCCCAAGCCCGACGCCTACCGGCAGGCCCGGCGCGTGCTCCCGGACGCGGCTGACCAGTGTCCCCGCGGCGCTGCTCACCACATCCCGGGCGCCGGTGACACCCATGACGGAGCTGGCGTACAGGAAGCCGCGGGTCGCCGCCGCGGTCGCCGCCAGACGCTGATCAGTGGATGAGGGAGCCACCAGGAAGATGCGATCCAGGTCGTGGGCCTGCGCCGCTGCCATCCAGTCCTGCGCTTCGTCGGGAATCAGATCGGGGGTGATAACGCCGAGCCCTCCGGCCGCGGCGAGATCACGGGCGAAAGCGTCCACTCCGTAACGGTGCACCGGGTTCCAGTAGGTCATCACCACCGCCTGGCCACCAGCGGCAGCAATCGACTCCACCACCGAGAGCACGTCGCGCAACCGCACCCCGGCGCGCAGGGCGGCTTCGGAGGCGGCCTGGATTGTCGGCCCGTCCAGCACCGGATCTGAGTAGGGCACTCCGACTTCGACTAGGTCACAGCCACCGTCGAGCATGGCACTCAGCAGCGCCCGCGACCCATCCACCGTCGGATAGCCAGCGGGCAAATAGCCGATCAGCGCGGCTCGATGGTCCGCACCGCAGGCCTCGAACAACGGCGCCAGCCGGGCGGTCACGAGTGTTCCTCCAACAGGTCGAACCACTTCACCGCGGTGTCCACGTCCTTGTCACCCCGGCCGGACAGATTCACCAACAGCAAGGCCCCGGGGCCCAGTTCCGGTCCGAGTCGCAGCGCCCCCGCCACCGCGTGCGCCGACTCGATCGCCGGGATGATTCCTTCGGTCCGGGACAGCAGTTGGAAGGCGTCCATCGCCTGAGCGTCGGTGATCGGGCGGTACTCGGCCCGCCCGGTGTCCTTGAGCCAGGAATGCTCCGGCCCCACCCCCGGATAGTCCAGCCCCGCCGAGATCGAATGCGTCTCGATGGTCTGCCCATCGGAGTCCTGCAGCAGGTACGACAGCGCACCGTGCAGCATCCCGGGCTCACCGGCGGACAGCGTCGCGGCGTGCCGGCCGGTGTCCAGCCCGTCGCCAGCCGCTTCGAAACCCACCAGACGCACTTGCGGGTCATCGATGAACGGGTGGAAGATGCCGATCGCGTTAGAGCCACCGCCGACGCACGCGGCCACCGCATCGGGCAGCCGGCCGTATCGAGCCAGCATCTGCTCGCGGGCCTCCACGCCGATGACCCGGTGAAAGTCGCGCACCATCACCGGGAAGGGATGCGGCCCGGCAACCGTGCCTAGGAGGTAGTGCGTGGTGTCCACGTTGGTCACCCAGTCCCGCAACGCCTCGTTGATGGCGTCCTTGAGAGTGCGCGATCCGGTCTTCACCGGGATCACCTCAGCGCCGAGCAGCCGCATCCGGGCGACGTTGAGCGCCTGGCGCTCGGTGTCCACCTCGCCCATATACACCACGCACTGCAATCCGAGCAGCGCGCAGGCGGTCGCGGTGGCGACGCCGTGCTGGCCGGCCCCAGTCTCGGCGATCACCCGGGGCTTGCCCATCCGCTCGGTGAGCAGCGCCTGGCCCAACACATTGTTGATCTTGTGAGAACCGGTGTGGTTGAGATCTTCGCGCTTGAGCACGATCCGCGCCCCGCCGGCGTGCTCGGAGAGCCTGGGCACCTCGGTGATCGGCGACGGCCGGCCGGTGTAGTCGGCGAGCAGGCCGTCGAGCCGGGCGGTGAACTCGGGGTCCGCCCTGGCGTCGGCATAGACAGCGGTGAGCTGGTCGAGAGCCTTGATGAGCGCTTCGGGCACGAACCGGCCCCCGTAGCGACCGAAGTGCCCCTGTACGTCGGGCTGTGCGG
>JAODNG010000331.1 GCA_025465385.1 Pseudonocardiales bacterium | reverse complement strand
CCACGGCACGAAGTCCGGGGTTCGGGCCAGCACCGCCCAGGCACACACCACGGTGACCAGCAACGCACTGATCAGCAGGATGCGAGCCGCCGTCGTGTCCCGGGCGGCGCCACAGCTCACTCGTCCCAACGCCAACGAGCGCGCCAATGGCCGGAGCTAGCACGACGGTGTAATTGCACGACGGTGTAATAGGCACGCGGTGACGAGTAACCAGCCGCCCACAGCAGTGCCGAGGGATGCAGCCGATCGCTGCGCGGCGCCGCGGACAGCACGGTCGTCATAGCGGCGACGATGCTGGCGAGAGCTGCACAGACGTTATGCCGCAGCTGTGGCTCAGCTGTGAACGGGCAACCGGACGGTGAACGCGGTACGCCCGGGAACGCTGCTGACCTCCACCGACCCGCCGTGCGCAGCGACCACGGCGTCGACGATGGACAGTCCGAGCCCGGTGCTGCCGTTGGTGCGGGATCGGGAGGAATCGCCGCGGGCGAATCGCTCGAACACGTGAGGCAGCAGGTCCGGCGGCACGCCCGGCCCGTCGTCCACGACAGATAAGCGCACCTCCCCGTCGACTGGCGTCAGGGCGACCGCGACGGTGGTACCCGCGGGGGTATGGGTACGCGTGTTCGCCAGCAGGTTGGCCACCACCTGCGCTAGACCGGCCGCGTCCCCGGTGACCGTCACCTCCTCGTCTGGGGCGGTGAGCTGCCAGCGGTGGTCAGGACTCACGGCGTGCGCGTCGCTCATCGCGTCGATGACGAGCCGCGACAGGTCGACCGGCTCGCGGCCCAGCGGCCGGCCGGCATCGAGACGGGCGAGCAGCATCAGGTCCTCGACCAGGGTGGTCATCCGCTCGGTCTGCGACTCCACCCTCGCGAGCATGCGCGCGATCTCGGGAGGGACGGGCACGTCGCTGCGCCGGGTGAGCTCGGCGTAGCCGCGGATCGCCGCCAGCGGAGTGCGAAGCTCGTGACTGGCGTCTGCGACGAAGCGCCGCAGCCGGGTCTCGCTGGCTTGGCGGGCCTCCAAGGCGGCACCGACGTGGCCGAGCAACCGGTTGAGCGCGAGACCGACCTGGCCGACCTCGGTCCGCGGGTCAGTGTCCGCCTCGGGGACCCGCTCGGCCAGTGCCACCTCGCCACGGTCCAACGGCAGCTCAGCCACCCGGCCGGCAGTCCCCGCCACTCGGGTCAGCGGGCGTAGCGTCAGCCGCACGATCGCCGCGCCGGCTATCCCCGTAAGCACCAGCGCGGACCCGATGACAATCACCTCGACGGTGATCAGCCGAGTGACCGTTTCATCGAGCCCGGCCAGCGGCAGGCCGGTGACGAGCACGTCGCCGTCTGCCGCTCGCACCGCAACCACTCGATAGTATTCGGAACCGACACGCAGACTGCGGGGCGCGCCGTCGACCGGCAGCGCGACCAGCGCTGCCGCTTCGGAACTAGACAGCTGCTCAGGCGCGCCGCTGCGGTCCAGAACACCGCCCTGAGTCACCCGCCCGTCAACGATCCGCGCGCCGAGCGTGTCCACCGACTGGCCGGGGGTACCGAGGAACCCGCCACGTCGGTCGTTGGAGGGTGGACGGGAGCCGGCTAGTGGTCCGGCGAGCGCACCGGCGAAGCGGTCCCGGGAGCCGGCGAGCTGGACATCGAGCCGGTGGAGAAGAAAGGCATGCAGCTCGACCGCGGTGACCACCCCTACCACGACGCCCACCAACGCGAGTAGCGCCAGCAGGGCGGCCACTAGGCGGGCCCGCAGCGAGTGCATCGCGCTCAGTCCGCCGCAGGCTTGAGCACGTAGCCGGCACCTCGCATGGTGTGGATCATCGGTGACCGGCCGGCATCGACCTTCTTGCGCAGGTAGGAAATGTAGAGTTCGACGACGTTGGAATTGCCGCCGAAATCGTAATGCCACACCTGGTCGAGGATCTGAGCCTTGGACAGCACCCGGCGAGGGTTGCGCATGAGGTAACGCAGCAGCTCGAACTCCGTCGCGGTGAGCTCCACGATGTCGCCGTCGCGGCAGACTTCACGGCTGTCCTCGTCGAGGATTAGGTCGCCGACCACCACTGCCGGCGTGCGGGCCACGGTCATCCCCGAGCGGCGCAGCAACGCCCGCAGCCGCGCCATTACCTCCTCCAGGCTGAATGGCTTGGTCACGTAGTCGTCACCACCGACAGTGAGCCCGGCGATCCGATCTTCGACGGCGTCCTTGGCGGTGAGGAAGAGCACCGGCAGCGTCGGTGCGCCTGCGCGTAACCGGCGCAGCACCTCCAGCCCGTCGATGTCGGGCAACATGATGTCAAGAACCACCAGGTCTGGCCCGAACTCGCGCGCCGTACGCACCGCAGAGAATCCATCGCCGGCGCTGCGCACGTCCCAACCCTCGTAGCGCAGCGCCATCGTCAGCAGCTCGGCCAGCGACATTTCGTCCTCGACCACGAGCACCCGCACCGGGGCGCCATCGGCGCGGCGTAGCTCGGCGTCCACCTGAGTCATGCTGCCACCATCGCTCAGCTGGCTGTGCACCACCTAGGGGCCAGCTGTGTGCCGTCTGTGCTGAATTACTGGTGCAGCGTAGATATTTAAGGTCTGCGGTATTCGGTGGTGCGGGTCGCGAGGTAGGTGTGCCAGTCGCGGCTAGCGAGGTTTGCCCAACGGACGGCTGTCGTGGGGTGCATGCCGAGGAGATCGGCGAGGACTGGCGGGGGAAGCTCGCTGGCGAGTCCGATAAGGGTTGCGTTGCGTGCGGTGCGTGCGTCTATGCCCAGTTGTTTGAGTTTCGGCGCGAAGCCGGCATGCGTCATGGGCTGTCCCGGCGTGATGCCGGGGAAGAGCCAGCGGGGTGTGGCTGGGTCGGGCTGATAGCGAGACCGTCCTCGGTGGGTGGTGCTGAGGTAGATGAGCAGCTCGGCGAGCTTGGGGGGCAGCAACAGCGGGTGTTTGCCGGTGCGGAGGACGATGTGGTCGTC
>JAODNG010000330.1 GCA_025465385.1 Pseudonocardiales bacterium | reverse complement strand
CGTAGTCGGTGGAGCCGAACGCTGCCCAGCTCCCGAGCTGGCGCCACGACTGGTAGCTACCGGTGGCGATGAGGGTCACAATCGAGCCGGTTGCGATTGAGGAAAACCGGTGCACGGCGCGCTGGGGTGCCGCTTGGGCGTCGGCGTTCGTGGTGCTCGCCGGGCGCAAGACCACCACGAGGGTGACCAGGCCACCGAGCCATAGGCCCATTGTCAGCAGGTGCACGACGTCTACCGGCAGCGCAATCGCTGGCTGGAGGCCGACCGCCGCGTGGTCCGCGGCCGCCCAGGTGCACGCCAGGCCGACGGCCAGTGTCACGCCGAGCGCGCCGAAGCACGCTCGGCCCCGCCGCTCGAGGTGACCCAGCCAGGCGCACAACAGCACCAGGTAGCCGCCCGCTAAGGCCAGCAACAGCAGTCGTGCGGTCAACGCGGCACCCAACGGGCTGCCCAAGGTCTGCGAGACGATCGCGGAGTCGAAGAGCCGATCAAGACCCAGGCCGTTGCCGTAGGGTCCCTGCAGCAACAGCGTTGCGATGCTCATGGCCAACAAGCCGGCCCAGCCGACCAGCATGACGCGGCGGACGTCGCGTCCGGTGATCGCGCCAGGCCAGCAGAGCAGGACGAACGCAATCGATCCCACCAGCAAGGCATAAAACGCGAACGCCGCCGCCCGGGCGACGCCGTAGACCACACCAACTGTGCTGCTGCCCCGCGGCTGCGCGGCCGCTGGTGGCCGGCTCGCCGAGGGGTGGCCCACCGAGAAGGTGAAGGCACCCGCCACCGGGTGCGAATCGGCCGAGATGACGCGCCAGGACACGGTGAACGTGCCTTGCGGTTGCTTATCGCCGCGAAGCAGGCCCACTCCCACGGTGGTGGAGCGACCCAGCGCAACGGTATGGCCGTTGTCCACTTCGGCACCGTCCGGCCCGAAGACCCGGACCCCATCGTCCGCCACCACCACTGGCTCGCTGAAGGCCAGCGACACCGTGGCAGGCACAGTGGCGACCACCGCGCCTGACCCGGGGTCGGTGGAGATCAGTACCGCGTGGGCGGAGGCCGAACCGCCGCCGGCAAGTACCCCGAATACCGCGCACAACACCGCCACGGCGGATACTCGCAGCGCTCGCCGACAAGGCACTGGCAGGGCTCAGCCAGAAGCCGCGTTACGCCGGTTTCGCAGTCCGACGACGATGCCGATGGTTCCCAGCACGATCCCCACGATGCCGAGCGCCACGCCCCAGATGCCCGTCGAGGAACCGGCGTCGCTGCTCGTGGTGGCTGCCGAATTGGTGTCGGCCGGGGTCAGCGCGAGTACCGGGGCGGGATGGTCTGGCTCCGGCGCGCCCTTGGGCGCGGTATCTATCCATCGCACCACCTCACCGTTGTCGTAGGTCTGCAAGGCCTTGAACACCAACTGATCGGTGTCGGTCGGCAGCGGGCCCATCGATACGTCGAACTCCTCAAAGGATCCGGGCGGGATTTTGCTCCCCGTCCAGGTGATCTTTGAGACAGCTTCGGTGACCTGCCCGTCGTCGGTGGTGATCGGTTTCGCCAGGGTGGTCTTCTGCACGGTCGAGGTCCAGCCGGGCACCGGGCGGGTCTGCACCGACGCGATCGGGTGATCGATGGGAAGGTCTACCTCCAACTGGGTGGTCGACGCGGCGTCGCGTTCGTTGGGAACCCGGAAGGAGACCTTGGTATAGCTGCCTTGTTGCGCGGTATGGGGGTTCACCGTGACGTGCGCCCACGCGACCCCGGCGAGGGTGAGCAGCGCCACTGCACAGACGCCACCGATCGCGGCAATCCGTCGTACCAGTCGATGCCCCAACTGATGCCCTAACTGATGCCCTAACTGATGCCACAGCCGCCAACGGACGATCATTATGTCGCAAACCTCCAGGGGCTGATGGCTCACAGCATCGTCATGAGCATGTAACTCATCCCGATTGCCATGATGAGCTCTGAGGAACCGAGCAGGTGAGGCGAGACGACCACGCCTCGGGTTCCACCATCCAAGGCAGCGGACGCCAAGGTTTCCATCTCCTCAGCGTTCGCGGGCATCGCCAGCCGGGTGCCCAACCGCACCACGAAAACCAGGAAATACCCAATGAACGCCCAGGTCAGCACCGGTAGCGCAACGGCAGCGGCGCCAGTTGCCGCCATCTCCATGCCGTCGGCCATGGCATGCTCCGCCGGCATCACCGCCAGCATGTACACCATCGCCAGCCCGCCGATGACGAGATGCATCTCATGGTGACCGCCCAGGACGCGCGACGGTACCGGGGCTGACCGCACTTGCCGCCGGATCAGCCGGACTGCGATGTGTCCGGCGGCTACGCCGAAGGCCACCTGCCAATACAGCCGGGGCAGTGGATCAAGCCAGGGCACCAGCATGGCGACCATGCCGAAGCTCATCACGCCGCGCGAAGCGTCCACGTCCCGGTGGGTGGCACCACCCCACGCCGACGTCTCCCGGCGAGGAGTGCACAGCCGCGCCACGTAGAAGAGGGTCAGCGCGGCGAACATTGCCGCAAAGAGCCAGCGCACCCACTCTGCGCCCGCCACCGCATTCACCTCCCGCGCCCAACCTCGACTACGTAGTCGCTTGCCGCCCGCCCTTAGTTCCCGACCACGAGCGGCGTCGACGTCGGGGGAAGGCGATGATCAGCGGTCGTCGTCGGACAGCGGGATGGCATGGTGTTGGTCGGCGAAGTCCGCGGGGTCGGCTTCTAGGGGCGGCTGGGTGGAGCCCGCGTCGTCGTCCTCATCGGGATCGATCAGAAGACGCTGCTCGGCCACGTCCGGGTCGGGGTCCTCGATACCCCAGTCCTCGATGCCCATGTAGTGATTCCTTTCACTAGCGCTCGTCGCGATCATGTTATCCGCGGCACCCGACGTCCGCCTCGACGCCAGTGCCATGCTGCGGTGGTGAACCAGATCGACGCCGGCCGGCTCGTGTTGGCGCCGATCTTTCGGCCGGTGGCACGCATGCTGCTCGATGGCGGCATCCCGAAGGGGCTTAACTTCGCTTCCGGATACCCGTCGCGATTTTCCCTCGAGGTCATGGAGGCGGTGGTCGACGCCCGGGAGCCAGGTCGGTTCGGGCCGTACTTCATGGTCCGCAAGGCCGATGGCACGATCGTCGGGGAAATCGGGTGCAGCGTGGAGGACGCCTCGGACACCGGCTACATCGGCTACACCGTGGTGGAGCCTTGTTGGGGACATGGGTATGCCACCGAGGCGCTGCGGGCGTTGCTCGCGTACGTCCTCGCCGAGCCGGGAATCCGCCGGGTGGTGGCCGAGACTATGGAGGGACATATCGCGAGCCGCCGCGTGATGGAGAAGGCGGGCATGCGTCAGTGCGGGGGGCGGCTCGATGTCGAAGACGGTGAGCCGGTGGAACTGGTCAGCTATGAAGCGCTCGCTACCACGCAACCGGAAGCTCACTGACGGCACCGGCGACCGCCTCGCGCAGGGGTTGGATCTCCTCGAGCGGGACAGCAAGGCGCAGGGCGGGGAAGCGCTGCAGGACACTGATGAACAGGTACTGCAGCTGCAACCGGGCCAAGTGGGCCCCGAGACAGAAGTGCGCGCCGTGGCTCAGTGACAGGTGTGGGATGCGCTCCCGGGTGATGTCGAAGCGTTTCGGGTCGGGAAAGACGCTCGCGTCCTCGTTGGCCTCCTGCACGGCGAACATCACGGTGTCTCCAGCGCGGAGGGTGACACCGTCGACCTCGACGTCGACGGAGGCGTACCGGGTCAGGCCGCCACGCCGAGCGGCGCGCATCCGCTCGATCGGGCTGGCGAAGCGGAAGATCTCTTCGACGGCTTGGGCGGCCAGCGCCGGCTCTTTCTGCAGCGCCGCTCGCTGCTCGGGATGGGTCAACAACAGCAACATGCCCCGGTCGATGATGGCGACGACGGGTGCATGCCCGGCGAAGAGCAGTCCGGCGGCGAGATGGGCGATCCCGT
This sequence comes from Pseudonocardiales bacterium, assembly GCA_025465385.1. Classification (GTDB taxonomy): domain Bacteria; phylum Actinomycetota; class Actinomycetes; order Mycobacteriales; family Pseudonocardiaceae. The sequence continues at coordinate 6,282 of JAODNG010000330.1, read as the reverse complement.
CGTCGGTCAGCTGCGGGTCGAGCTTGGCGGCGTCGAGCAGATCGGAGATGATGTCGTCGCCCGGGACCCAGCGTTTGCGTTCAATCAGGGTGCCGAGGTAGCGCCACAGCGACTGTAGGCCGCCGCGGGCAACGGCGGGCTTGCTGACCTGCTTGGCTTCGATCTGCCACCGGCAGAAGTCCGTGCGGTCCTGTGCGGGCAGCCCGAGCAGCTCGCAGATCACCAGCGCCGGCAGCGGGAAAGCGACGACGGTGTGGAAGTCGGCCGGGGGCCCGCCGCGGGCCAGCTCATCGAGCAAGGTGTCGATTATCGTCTCGACGCGGGGCCGCAGGCTGTCCATCCGTCGAATCGACAACGGCGGGGTCAGCAGCTTGCGCATCCGGTGCAGATCCGCCAGCTCCCCTTGCGGATCGGGAATCGGTCCGCCGAACAGACCCGGTTGGGTGAGCCGGACCGGGTGCCCAGGGTTAGGGTGCGACCGGCTCAGCCGCGGGTCGGCCAGCAGCTCCCGCACCCGGTCGTGCCCGGACACCAGCCACGCGGGCCGACCCTGGGTATCGCTCACCCGCTGGATCATGTCGGTGGGTGTCATACATCGCCCTTCGAGTGGCCGAGGCTGGATGCACAGAGCTTAGGGTCGCCAGTTCCACTCACTTCACGCCTCCTGAACTCCACAGGAGCGCTGTCAGTGCGCGCAGCGCTGATGGGTGCGCTCGGGGTGGCGGCGTCAGCGGGGTGTGGCGGTCTTGTGTTGGTGTTGTCTGCGCCATGCCCAGCGGGCGAGCACGGCGATGATCAGGGCACCGACGACGGCTAGCAGGATTGTCTGATAGCGGTGGAACCCATGGTAGATGGCGGGCAGGTGGCCGCCGGCGAAGTAACCTACGGAGGTCCACACCGCGACCCAGGCTAGGGCGCCCAGCGCGTTAAAAGCCAGAAACCGCCGCCATGGCATCCCGGCGATGCCTGCGACGACGCCGTTGAGCTGGCGCAGGCCGTCGACGAACCGAGCAACGCCGACGATCTTGCCGCCATGGCGTCTGAAGAAATCTTCGGCTTTGTTGAGGCGCTTTTCGGTCACGAAGACGTAACGGCCGAATCGAAGAACCAGCCGCCGGCCACCGAAGCGCCCGATCAGGTAGCCGACGTTGTCGCCGGCGACGGCGGCGCAAAAACCCAGGATTGCCACGCCGACAACGTTGAGTCGCCCGGCTCCAGCGAAGACACCCGCGGCCATCAGCATGGTCTGACCTGGCACGGGTGCGCCGAAGCTCTCAATGAACAGGAACCCGAACACCGCCAGGTAACCGTACGAGGCGAGGATCGGAGCCAGCCAAGCCAACACTCCCGGCAGCTCAGGAGCCACCCCACCACCTCCCCCAGGTCCCGGGGCGCCTCGTTGTGCCTGCGCTGCCGCCGACATGCCGCGAGCCCGAGATTACCCGGTAGCCGGCTGATCCACCGGCCGGCCGGCTGCTTGACAGCGCAGCCCAGTAGGAAAACAGGTTTGCGCGGCGAGGATTCGGGAAGTCGAACCCAACTACTCGCTGTCACGAGCTTCAGGACGAGGACAGCGCGGCGGCATGCGCAGGGAAGGGCGGGTGTGGCGACAGTGTGCAACTCGGCTGGCGGCCGGGGACTGGCCCATCACGGGTTACTGCACCCCGCTACCGCCAATGTGGCCGCCACCCTGGCCCCGCTGGTCGCTGACCGGCTCGCCCGCGGCGAGCCGGTACTCGCTGTGCTGCCCCCTGCCATCGCTGACCTGCTGCGGAACAGGCTGTCCGCGGCGGCTGGTTTACACACCACCGATCCGGCCGAGCTCTACCGCCATCCCGGCCGGGTGCTGGGCCACTACCGGGCCTGGATCGGAGACAGCAGCCCGCACGGCGAGCCGGTCACCATCGTGGCCGCCCCAGACCCGGACGGTGACAACCACCGGGCGGCGCTATGGATGCACGTTGACGCCGCTACCACGGTCGCCTTGGCCGAATGCGATCTCACGCTGGTCTGCGTCTACTCCGAGGATCCCAGCACCGCTGATTCTGTACGCCGAGCACACCCCAACCTCCTCAACGGGACGAGCGTACCTAATCCGGACCACCTGCCAGCGGAACAGTTCATGGCCCGATACCCTTTGCCTCCGCCGGCTGACCTGGGCGAACCCACCATCACCCACACCATCGGCCAGCCCGTGCAGCTGGCCGGCCTGCGTCAGATGGTGGCCCGTCACGCCAGTAGGGCCGGGCTGCCCCACGCCCGGTGCGACGATTTCGTGCTGGCCGTCAGCGAGATAGCCAGCAACGCGATCGAACACGGTCTGCCGCCTGCCGGGGTGCAGTTGTGGACTACCTCAACTTCGGTGATCTGCCAGATCACCGACGGCGGCTGGCACACCCAGCCGCTAGCCGGGCTGCTGCCCCCGCCGACGACCCAGCGTCGGGGACGGGGCCTTTGGATGGCCCATCAGCTCTGCGACCAGTTCTACATGTGGCCGGAGCCCACCACCGTCCGGCTCCAGATGGACCGGCCCTAACCGTTCTGGTGGCGCTCTGCCAGCACCTTGTGGGGCACCTGGAGCAGGCGCAGGATGGTTACCAGCCCGAGGCCACCGAGCATGTTCCCGAGCGCCGCGAAGGCGGCCAGCCCGAGCCAGTCCAGGTAGCCGAACGGGGCCCCTGCCTGCAGTGCCGCGAAACACACCAGCGACGCGACGATCGCGTGATTGACCTTGCCGGCGCCGAGCAGGAAACCCGCGAGTACCGCCGGCACCAGGCGTACCCCGTCGGATTCGGTGGCGTGCTGCAGGTGGGTCATCAGCGTGATGAGCATCCCGCCGATCAGCGCGAGCGCAAGGGCCGACCATCCGAAGCCCAGGTGGACGTAAGACTGGGCCGCTTCGATGGCGCTGGAGCGCAACGCCGGGAATCCTGCCATCACCAACCCGGTGACGACCCACCCGCCGAGGAGGTTGGTCAGTATGGTCATCGCCCACAACCGTGCCAGGGCCGCCACGGTGCCGCGCTTGGCGACGACGGCGACCACTGGGATCAGGAAGTTCTCGGTGAAAAGCTCGCTTCGCGCCAAGGTCAGCGCGATGAACCCCGCCGAGAAGGCCAAGCCGCCCAGCAGCACACTGTGGGTAACGTGTTCCACAAGCAGTAGCGCGAGCACGCCGATACCGACGTCGAGGCCGCCGAGGAAGCCGGTCGCGGCGAGGCCGAGCCAGGACCGGCCCAACCGCTGTTGCCCCTCGCCGACCAGCCGGTCGAACGTTTGCTCGCTGTCCTCTTGGGGAACATCAGGCTCGGCGGCCGTGCGCTGCGTCATCATCGAAGATTAGAGCCGCCGTTGACAGGCGGCCCAGATCAATGACGGGTGGAAATAGTGACCGGTTCCGCGCGGCCGCCAGGTGCCGTCCTGTTCGACATCGACGGCACCCTGGTCGACTCCAACTACCTGCACGTCAACGCTTGGTTGCGGGCGCTGCAGGCAGTGGGACACCCGGTGGACGCCTGGCGGATTCACCGCGGGCAGGGCATGGGTTCCTCGGAACTGCTGGCCACCCTGTTGGGTGAGGCCGCCGAACAGGTCGGCTCGCGGGCCAAACAGCAGCACAGCGAGCTCTATAAGCAGAGCTCGGAGCTGCTGCGGGTGTTCGACGGCGCGCGGGAACTGGTAGCGGCGGTGGCGCAGCGCGGGGCCAAGGTCGTCCTCGCCACCTCCGCCGCGCCCGATGAGCTCGAGGTCCTGCGGTCCATCCTCGACATCGACGACGCCGTCGCGGAGATTACCGCCGCCGAAGACGTCGAGGCAGCCAAACCGGCGCCCGACCTCGTGGACGTTGCCCTGCAACGGGCCGGGGTGACCGCCGACCGCGCAGTGTTCGTCGGTGACACGGTCTGGGACGTGCAGGCCTGCGGGAAGGCGGGGGTTGCCTGTGTCGGCGTGCTCACCGGAGGCATCAGCGCCACTGAGCTGGCCGAGGCGGGCGCGGTCGGGGTGTACGAGGACTGCCGAGCCCTGCTTCGGGACCTCGACGCCAGCCCGCTGGCCGCCGTCTGGTCCTAGCTCGCTCGCTAACCTCGCGATGGACGTAGGCTTGATGCCGGAGAAGGGTCACTTTGGGCGCTTCTTCACCACGGTCCGACGACAGGGAGGCTCGTATGGGAACCGGCGACAAGATTGAGAACCAGGCTGACGTGCTCAAGGGCAAGGCCAAGGAAACTGCCGGCCGGGCCACCGATGATCCTGGTCTCGAGGCCGAGGGTCAGGGCGATCAGGCCGAAGGCCACGTGAAGCAGGCCGGCGAGAAGGTCAAGGACGCGGTGAAGGACGTCTTCGGCAAATAGCTACGCTGCCGGTGAAGTCGTGAACTCGACGCGAACGGCATTCTTGCCGCGCGCAATGTCGGTAGCGTCCGGTTCACGGCGCCGACCAACCGTCTTGGTGGGCGCGAGCTTCGTAGAGTAGAAGTGATGCTGAGACTGAGACGTTGAGGCTGTCCGCATAGCCCAGCATCGGAACGCCCACCCGGCTGAAGCCGTGTTGATACCAGGGTTTCGTAATGCCGTACCGTTCGCTGCCCACGACCAGAGCTATCCGGCCTGCGTAATCTAGGCGGCGATAGTTCACACTGTCGTTGGTATCGGCCAAATACACCGTGAACTGTCGGTTCTGCAGCCACGAGATCGCCTCGCCGGGATCGTCGAACTCGATGTGCGGCACCCGTACTGACATTCCCTGGCTGGCTCGCAGGACCTTGGGATGCGACATCCGCGTACGCCGGTTCGTCACGATCAACAGGTCTGCCCTGCAAGCGTCCAGCGTCCGGATCAGCGTGCCCAGGTTACCGGGAATTTCGATGCCGTCCGTAACGAGCACCAGCGCGGAATTCCCGAACTCGATCGCGTCCGGATGCCAGTGCGGCATCTCGACAGTGGCCACGATGCCGTCCGGGTTGCCACGCTCGGCCATGCGAACCATGGTTTTCTCCGAGACCTGAAACGTTCTGCGCGCTCGGTCGGCCAGCTCATGAGAGCGCTTTCCGGCTTCGTCGGAATGAGCTAGTTCCGGACACCAGTAGAACGTGTCGATCCGCAGGCCGGTGTCGAGCGCGACCCTGGCGGCCCACAGCCCCTCGGCAACGAACAATCCGAACCGATTGGGCGCCGTGTTGTTCTGGATCGCCAAAACATCTTTGACCGCCGGGTGACTCATGCTGATCTGCTGAAATTCCATGACAGCAGCAGCTTAGGATGCCTTGCGTCCTCCCGTGGGAGCGGTCCGGGAGGCCTCGGCGACGGCGTCGCGCAGCTCGTCCCGGGTCATCTTCGAGCGGCCCTCGATGCCGAGGTCGCGGGCCATCTCGGTGAGGTCTGCCTTGCTGGCCTCGGACAGGTCGGGCTCGTCCTGGGTGTCGGATTCACGTCCACCGCTGCGTGCTGCGGACACGCTGCGCTGCAACGCCTCCAGCAGGTCCGACATCTCGGTAGGCGCTGGCGGCTGCGCCTCGGTGACGATCTCGTGGCCACGGCGCTTGTCATCGATGAGCCGCTCTACCCGTTCGGTGTAGGTGTCGCGGTATTCCTGCGGGTTCCAGGGCCCGCTCATCGACTCGATCAAGGTGGTCGCCATCTCGAGCTCCTTACCCCGGGCCAGGTTTCGTTGCGGGAGGTTGTCCAGCAGCTCGGCCGGGTTGCGGATTTCGTCGGCGAAGAAGAGCGTCTGTAGCGCCAGCACGCCGTCGTCAGCGCGGATCGCGGTCAGGTACTCCTTGCCGCGCATGACGAAGGTGGCGATACCGGCGCGGTTGGTCCGCGCCATGGCCTCGAGCAGTAGCGCGTAGGGGCGGACGTACTGCTCGCCATCGGGGGCGAGCCAGTAGGTCTTCTGGAAGTACACCGGGTCGATCTCGTCGAAGTCTACGAAGCTGTTGATGTCGATGCTCCGCGACCGGCCGGGAGCGATGTCGTCGAGCTCCTCCGGCTCGACGATCACGTAGTCGCCGCCGCCGACGTCTCGACCCTTGACGATGTCGCCGTAGTCGATCTCTTTGCCGGTCCGCTCGTTGACCCGCTGATAGCGGATGCGATCGGCGGTGCCGCGCTGGAACTGATGGAAGTGGACGGTGTGGTCCTCGGTCGCGCTGTAGAGCCCGACCGGGATGGAGACGAGTCCGAAGTTGATCGATCCCGTCCAGATAGCCCGTGCCATCGCCGATGACCTCCTCTAGCGCCAGCGCATCTTCCGAGATGTCGTCAGGTGCTCCCGTCCACGGAA
>JAODNG010000305.1 GCA_025465385.1 Pseudonocardiales bacterium | reverse complement strand
TGCAGGTACGGCACGCTCATCCGGTCGACAACGACGCCGAGACCATTGAAGTCCCGCTTGGCATCGCCGTCCAGCGAGCGCTCATCGAAGAAAAGCTGGTAGCGAAGCCCGGCACAACCACCCGGCTGCACAGCGATGCGCAGGTGCATGTCGGTGCGGCCCTCTTGGTCGAGCAACGCCTTCGCCTTGGCGGCAGCGGCGGTGGTGAGCTCGACACCATGAGTGGACACCTCGGTGCCGACGGTGTTCTCGACGGTCATGACTCTCCCTGGGATATCGGCGCTCGGCACGGACGGGTGTCTCTACCCTACTCGAACGTCCGCAACCGACGGGTGATTCCCTGTCCCCCATGGTGGCACAGTCCGCGTTCATCGCCCGCCCCAGCAGATGAAGGGCTTACTCCGTCCTTGGCCTAGGCTGGCCACCGTGAGGTTCCTGCGCGGCAATACCGGCTCTGGAGCCACCGATCCTGAGCCGGAGCAAGTGGTGGAGCCTGCCGCTGACCCGGACGACGTAGGCCCGCGAGCCCGCAACGTCGGTAAGGGCAGGCCCACCCCGAGCCGCCGAGAGGCCGAGGGCCGCAAGCGCGGCCCGGCGCCTCCCCCACCGCGTACTCAGCGGGAAGCGTTACGCCGGATGCGCGGATCCAAGGAAGAACGGCGCAACGCCGCGGCGGACCGCCGGGAACGCATGTTGGCGGGGGACGAGAAGTATCTGCTGGCCCGTGACCGCGGCCCGGTCAAGGCCTACGTGCGGGATCTGGTGGATTCTCGGCGCCATCTGGCTGGCGCATTCATGCCGCTGGCCCTGCTGGTGATCGTAGTGATCCTGGTGCCAGCGCCGATAGTGCAACAGTATGTGTCGCTGGTGTCCATGGCGATGCTCCTTGCCATCATCGTCGAGGGAGTGCTGCTGGGCCGGACAGTCACACGTCGCGTCCGCGAACGGTTCCCCAACACGTCGGAGTCCGCGGCGAGCCTCGGCTTTTATGCGATGACGCGAGCGACGCAGCTGCGCCGGCTGCGCGTGCCCAAGCCTCGGATCGATCGCGGGGACCCGATCCCATGACCGGTCCGCCGTGCTGGGCTAACTACGGTCGCAAGCTCATCGGACCGTAAATGACAGACTCCTCGTCAAGCAGGGTGACCGTTGCAACGCCATCCTCGAGCAGATTCTGCCATTCGAGGCTGAGCCACTCTTCGGCATCGGTCTGATCGCCGAAGGTGATGTCGGGGCCGGGTGTCTGGCCACCGTGCACGCCCTGGTACCGCCACCGCAGGGCCATCGCATACTCCCCCGTCTGCTGCCGTCGATCCAGCAGGCCTGACGGTAGCGTCAGGCAGGTGCGGACGCTGGTGCTCGGTGGTGCGCGTTCAGGCAAGTCCGCCTATGCCGAGGCCTTACTGGGCGATGCGCAGGTGGACTACTTGGCAACCGCCCGGCGCCAGCCTGACGACGATGACTGGGAAGCGCGGATCTCCGCGCACGTGGCCCGCAGACCCCCGGGCTGGCACACCGTTGAGCCGGCCGACCTTCCCGCCGTGCTACGCGCCGCCGGCGGGAGCCCGGTGTTGGTTGACGACATCGCCACCTGGCTGACCGAAGAGCTGGACGACGCGGGCGCCTGGGAGGGAGGCGCGCAACCGCTGCTGGCCTGCCGCGCACGGTGCGCTGAGCTGGTGTCGGCGGTGGCGGGATGCCGAGTCCGGCTGGTACTGGTTAGCGCGGAGGTCGGGCTCGGCGTCGTACCGCCGACTCGCGCCGGGCGGCTGTTCCGCGACGAGCTGGGTGCGCTCAACGCCGAGCTCGCCGCGGTGTGTGACGAGGTCGTGCTCGTGGTCGCCGGGCTGACCGTCAAGCTGCGCTGATGGGTATCGCCCGGCACCTCCGGAACCAGGATGGATGGGGAAGGATGGGCCAGGCGACGGACCCCGAAGACCCAGGAGAACCGAGTGCAGTTCCCCAGGATTACGCCACCCGACCAGCAAGCCCACCGCGAAGCAGTCGCCCGGCATGAGCAGCTCACCAAGCCACCGGGCTCGTTGGGCCGCCTGGAGGAGCTGGGGGTGTGGGCGACCGCCTGCCAGGGGACCTGCCCGCCGCACCCGTTCGTCCGCCCGCAGGTCGTGGTGTTCGCCGGAGATCACGGCGTCGCCGCGTACGGAGTCTCTGCCTACCCCAGCGAGGTCACCCAGCAGATGGTGGGCAACTTCCTCAGCGGTGGAGCGGCGGTGAACGTGCTCGCCGCGGTGGCCGGGGCGTCGGTGCGAGTGGTCGATGTGGCGGTGGACTGCGACATTCCCGACCCGGCCGCTGTGATCGCACCGCCGCTGGTCACCAGGCACAAGGTTCGCCGAGGCAGCGGCGCTGTCCACCTGCAGGATGCGCTCACCGACGCCGAAGTGACGCAGGCATTAGACGCCGGCGTGGCGATTGCCGACGAGGAGGTCGACCGCGGCGCCGACCTGCTGATCGTGGGTGATATGGGAATCGGCAACACCACCCCCGCCGCGGTACTTGTCGCGGCACTCACCGGGACCGAACCGGTGGCGGTCGTGGGCCGCGGCACCGGAATCGACGATCCCGGCTGGATGCGCAAGGCCGCGGCGATCCGCGACGCATTGCGCCGGGCCCGCCCGTTCATCGACGATCCGGTCGCGCTGGTGCGCACCGCTGGTGGTGCCGATATCGCGGCAATGGCGGGCTTCCTGGCCCAGGCCGCGGTCCGGCGCACCCCGGTGATTCTCGACGGCGTGGTCGTGGGCGCGGCAGCGATGCTCGCCGAGGAACTCGCGCCGGGAGCGCGGCAGTGGTGGGTGGCCGGGCACCGGTCCGCCGAACCCGCGCATACCTTGGCGCTGGAGCATCTGGAATTGACACCCGTCCTCGATCTCGGAATGCGACTGGGCGAGGGCTCGGGGGCAGTAGTGGCGTTGCCACTGGTGCAGATGGCGGTGCGGGTGCTCGCCGAGATGGCCACGTTCGCCGACGCCGGCGTCTCCGGGCCTGCAGGTGCGCCGTTGCCCACGGGGTGAGCAGTGGATTGCGACTCGCCGTGTCCTGGTTGACGATCTTGCCAACCGGTACGTCCGTCGAGGTGGATCGGACAGTTGCGCGCCGGGCGTTGTACTGGGCACCCGTGGTGGGTGCCGCGTTGGGCTTGCTGGCCGTGGGGCTGCTGACCGCTCTGCATGCGGTGGGCACTCCGGCGCTGCTGACCGGGTTGGTCGTGGTGGCTGCGCTAGCCGGGTTGACTCGGGCAATGCACCTGGATGGGCTGGCTGACACTGCCGACGGGTTGGGCTGCTATGGCGGGCCACAGCGAGCTCTGGAGGTGATGCGGGACGGCGCGATCGGGCCGTTCGGAGTGGTCGCCCTGATCCTGGTGCTGACGACGCAGGCAGCTGCGCTGGGCATACTCGCCCAGGTCGGCAGGCCGATCGCGGTGGTGCTGGCGCTAGTCGCCGGGCGAGCCGCCTTCGGCTGGTGCGCCCGGATCGGGGTGCCACCGGCCCGTCCCACCGGGTTGGGAGTGTTGGTGGCAGACAGCCAGCCACCTGCCGTCCCAGCGGCCTGGGCGGCAGTCCTGCTGGCTGCCGGCCTGGTGGCGGTCCCGGGACGGCCCTGGCAGGGCGCGCTAGCGGTGGCCGTCGCCGCGTTGGTGGTCGCAGCGACCTCAGCACACACCCGCCGCAGATTCGGCGGCGTCACCGGCGACGTACTAGGCGCTGCCGCTGAACTGAGCACCACCGTGATCCTCTCCATCTGTGCGATGGGCTGATCCCGACATGGAGACATATACGGCCTATTCGTACGTCGATTAAACCGATATGTCTCCATGTCGGGTAAACGGCAGCAGATTCAGGTGAGGGAGACCATCCAGCTGTGCACGTCGGGGGCGGCGCCGCGTTGAATCGCGGTGAGGGAGGCGCGCAGCGCAGTGGTGATAGGGCCGGGCGTGCCGCTGCCGATGGTGAACTCGCCGCTGGAGTGCGCGACGCGCCCGACGGGCGTGATCACCGCGGCGGTACCGCAGGCGAAGACCTCCGAGATGTCCCCGGCCTGGACGCCCTTCTCCCATTCCTCAGTGGAGATCCGCCGCTCCTCGGCGGGTAGCCCGCGGTCTCGGGCCAGGGTGAGCACGGAATCGCGGGTGATCCCAGGCAGCAACGCGCCGGTGAGCTCAGGCGTCACCAGCCGGGCGTGGCTGCCCTCGCCGAAGACGAAGTAGAGGTTCATCCCGCCCATTTCCTCCACCCAGCGCCGCTCCACCGCGTCCAGCCAGACGACCTGATCGCAGCCCTTGTCAGCGGCTTGCTGCTGGGCCAGCAGCGAGGCGGCGTAGTTGCCGGCGAACTTGGCGGCGCCCGTACCGCCGGGCGCGGCCCGGACATATTCGCTGCACAGCCACACGCTCACCGGCTTGAGCCCACCGCGGAAGTACGGTCCGGCCGGGGAGGCGATCAGCAGATACCGGTAAGACGTCGCTGGGCGAACCCCGAGACTCACCTCTGTGGCGAACAGCATCGGCCGCAGGTACAAGGAGTCCTCACCGCCAGCAGCCGGCACCCAGCCGATGTCGGCGCGCACCAGTTCCTGCAGTGAACCGAAGAACAGCTCGTCAGGCAGCTCTGGCATCGCCAGCCTGCGGGCTGAGGCGCGAAGCCGGGCGGCGTTGGCCAGCGGCCGAAAGCTGGCCACGGTGTCATCTGGCTGCCGGTAGGCCTTGAGCCCCTCGAAGACCGCCTGCCCGTAGTGCAGCACCATAGTGGCCGGGTCCATCACAAGCTGCCGGTAGGGACCGATCTGGAGATCGTGCCAGCCACGCCCGGCAGTCCAGCAGATGTCGACCATGTGGTCGGTGAAGTAACGCCCGAAGCCTGGCGCGGCGAGCATCTCCGCCCGCTGTTGCGGTGCCGTCGGAGCCGGGTGCGGCAGCCGGGTGAACCGTGGCGCGACGCTCATGACCAGCACGGTATCCCGTCGTGCGCAGAAATGGTAGGACGTCCCACTACTTTACTGCGGGTGGTCGTGGCCCGCATTTCATGGGCCGGTCAGGTGGAGTCAGCGCACGTGGGAAGGGACGAAGGGAGGCTTGATGACCTCGCAGGGCAGCGACCGGCCTCGGACGTCGACCTCCACGCGGTCCCCGGGTCGCACGCCGGCATCGAGTATCGCCAGCGCGATCCCGGTACTGAGAGTAGGCGAGAAGGTTCCCGAGGTGGTCTCCCCCAGTTGCACACCCGCCGTGGACCGCACTGCCATGTGCGGCCGCGGCACGCCGCGCCCAGTGGCGCGCAGACCGCGCAGCCGCCGCGATGGACCGCGCTCGCGCTCGGCGAGTAATGCCTCCCGTCCCCAGAAGGCGGGCTTGTGCCAGCCGATCGCCCACGAGACACCACCTTGCAGCGGAGTGACGTCGGGTCCCAGGTCCTGGCCGTGCAGGGGGTAACCCATCTCGGTGCGAAGCGTGTCGCGGGCGCCGAGCCCGCAGGCCCTGCCACCGAGAGGGCCGGCGGCGGCGAGCAGCGCCTCCCACAGAGCCGGCGCGCACTCCCAGCGCGGCAACAGCTCGTAGCCACGCTCGCCGGTGTAGCCGGTGCGGCCCACGCGCAGCGTCGCGCCGTCGTGGTCGACGTCGGCGAAGGCCATGTAGTCCAGGTCGGCGACGGTCAACCCCACAGCAGCGAGTAACTCGGCCGAGCGTGGTCCCTGCACGGCCAGCACCGCGTACTGCTGGTGCTGGTCGAGCACCCGCACCGGCCGGGGCGCGGCGGCGGCCAGCCGTCGACCGACCTCCCTGGTGTTCCCGGCATTCGGCACGCAGAACACCTCATCCAGTCCGACCAGGTAGACGATGAGATCGTCCACCACGCCACCGTTCTCGGCGCAGCATAGGGTGTATAGGGCTTGCCCTGGGACGATTTTGGCGAGGTCGGCGGTGAGACAGGAGTTGACGAACTCCGCCGCCCCAGGGCCGACGACGTTGATCTTGCCCAAGTGGGTGACGTCGAACACACCGACTGCCTCACGTACCGCGGTGTGCTCGGCGACGACGCCTCCACCGGGGTAGCTGATCGGCATTTCCCATCCGCCGAACGCTCCCATGGTGGCGCCGACCTCGACGTGCGAGGCGTGCAGGGGTCCGCGGTGCAGGTCGGTGCTCACGGCTATGGAACGCTACCTGCACTGGGACACCGCTCCACACCCGATGTGTTCAATCCTCTGACAAGATCAACGAGGAGATCACCGTGACCACCCCGACGCTGCGCCTCACCGATGCCTCGGTGACTACCGCGACCGTCGATGCCGTTGTGGTGGGGACCATGTCCGGCGAAGGCGGTCCCCGACTCCTGCCGGGCAGTGCTGAGGTCGATGCGGCGTTCGATGGTGCACTCAGCGACCTGCTGGCCATGCTCGGTGCCCGCGGCAAGGCCGACGAGGTGATCAAGGTACCTACTCGCGGAGCGATCAGTGCTCCGTTGCTGATCGCCACCGGCCTCGGCGAGGTCGACGGCCAGCCCACCAGCGAGCAGCTGCGCCGAGCCGCTGGCGCAGCATCCCGCGCGCTGGCCGGCACCGCTAGGGCCGTCACCACGTTGTCCCGGATCGACCTGGTCGCCGCGGCGGAAGGCACCGCGCTGGGCAGCTACGCGTTCACCGCCTACCGGTCCCGCAACGGTGACGGACCGCTGGGCCAGATGGACCTGTCGGTGCCGTCGGCCAGCAGTGCAGCAGCGAGAGCGGACCTTGCTCGGGCCGTGGCTATTGCCGAAGCGGTGACCGCCGCGCGGGACCTGGTGAACACCCCGCCTAACGACCTTTACCCGGCCTCGTTCGCCGATCGCGCCGTG
>JAODNG010000303.1 GCA_025465385.1 Pseudonocardiales bacterium | reverse complement strand
CGGACCACGCCAGCCGTCCCGGAATCCGATGATCTCGTTCCCGTAGACCTCGATGCCCTTGCGGACCACCGCCCGGATCACCGCGTTGAGCCCGGGGCAGTCACCGCCCCCGGTGAGCACGCCGATGCGCATGTCGATTCGCCTTCCCGATTCATACTTGACTTGATTGACGGGCGAGAGCCTGGCATGAGGAGGATCGATACGGCAAAGCGACAGGTCAACAGGGACGGCTTCGCTGCGCCAGGCGGTGCTGCTCGATCACCCGCCAGCGGGCCAGATTGTAGCGGGCATCGGCCACCGCGTCGTGGGCATCACTGGGCGGCGGGGGCAACGCCGGCTTGCCGGCATCCTCCCAGCGCTGCCGCAGGTCCCGAGTAAACCGAGGTAGCGTCCGCGGCAACGCTGGCATCGGGCCCCACAGTTGGGCGAGAGCGACGTGGTCATAGGCGGCGAACCATGCCCACAGCTCCACCCGCTCGCCCGACGAGGTGAGAAACTCGAGCAACGTGTCCCGAATAGCGGCTCGCCCGCGCCACGCCGGGTCTGCTGGCGACGGCAACTTCGGCAAAACGTGTGCGCGCACCCAGTCACCGGCCCGTTCCGGATTGAACTCGGTGGATACCGCGTAATACTCCCGACCCTCCTCGTCCACCACTCCGATGGAGATCAGCTCGATGGTGACGCCGTCTTCGATGAACTCGCAGTCGTAGAAGTACCGCACGGTCGGTGAGCTTACGCAGCGGTGGGCAACAGCATCGATCAGGACGCCTTTAGTGTCAGCCGCGGGGGAGGCGGCTCGCGGTCTTTGACCGACGTCGCGTACCTGTCGACGTATTCCTGTCCGGACAGCTCCATCAACGAGTACATGATCTCGTCAGCCATGGATCTTTCGACGAATCGGTCACCGGCCAGGCCCGCGTAGCGAGAGAAGTCTAGCGGCGCACCGAAGCGTATTTGGACAGGATGCGGCCGCCACATTTTTTTGCCGATGGGGCTGACTTTGTCCGTGCCGACCATCACGACCGGAATCACCGGGACGCCGGCCTCCAGCGCCATCCGCGCGACGCCGGTCTTGCCCTTGTACAACCGGCCGTCCGGAGACCGAGTGCCTTCCGGATAGATGCCGAGCAGCTTACCATGAGCCAACAACCGCACTCCGGTGTCTAGAGCCGCCTGCGCGGCCGACGCGCTGGAGCGGTCGATGGGAACCTGACCGGCCGCGTTGAAGAATTGCCGCTTGAGCCATCCGCGCACCCCCGGCGTGGTGAAGTACTCCCGCTTGGCCAAAAATGTCAGGCGGCGACGGATCATTAGTGGCAAAAAGAAGGAGTCGGCGACCGCGAGGTGATTGCTGGCCAGAATGGCGCCACCGCGATCGGGGATGTGCTCGGCACCCTGAACCTTGGGGTGGCAGGTCAACCGCATCAACGGGCCAAGCAGCAAGTGTTTGAGCAGCCAGTAGAACACCGCCAACCGATCCTTCCCTTGCCCTCGCGGGCCGCGTCGCCAACCAGCGTACGGAGCACGGTAACTGGGGCACAACGGCCGCGGTCCACCCTGGCGTACGCAGCTCGCCGGCACGCGGGTTCGATACCGCATTCAGTGCCGCCGGACCCGGTACCCTCAGCCCCTCAGCGGACCCGCCTGAACACGGAGAGTGGTGTCTTGGAGTTGTCCTTCACCGAGCGGGAGGAACCACGATGGCCAGCGGGCGACGCCCATGAGGACCACTTCGAGCCGCTGGAGCCAGCACCACTGCCGATACCACGGGTCCGAACGGTAGGCGGCGTGCTCACGATCATTGTCGGCCTGCTGTTGCTAGCGTTACCGAACGTGGTGGACCTCGGTGAGCAGGTGGCGACACCGCTGGGACTTCTCGCCGTCACCGCTGGGATCGGCTGGCTGGTAATCGGCCTGCGATCTGCCGCGGCACCGGAAGGGCCAGACGACGGAGCGCAGCTTTAGCCTTCGGCACCCCCCGGGGAATTCATGCCTCGACCCGGCGCTTGAGCTCCTTCAGTGCGGTGTCCATGATGATCTTCTCGGCTTTTCGCTTGATCATGCCGATCATGGGAATCGCGAGATCGACCGTGAGGCTATAGGTCACGTTGGTCCCCGCGCCGACGGGTTCCAGGACATAAGAGCCGTGCTGGGCCTTCTGCAGCTGGCCCTCGACTAGTTCCCAGGCGACCGTGAGCCCGTCCAAAGACCATACGTAATCGAGCACGTACTCGTCCTTCACCAGGCCGGCGTCCAGCGAAAATCGGACCCGCTCCGCGCGGTCGTCGTCGCCGGTAATCACTACCTCGGTCTTCTTCACTGCCAACGCCCATTCCGGGTACGCGGAGAAATCGGCAATCACGTCCATGATCGCCTGGGCATCGGCGTTGATGACGATGGACTGGGTCGAATGGTCGGGCATGCTGCGCAGATTACCCGGCAGGTCGCCACGCGGAGTGGTCACCACCGCAACACGTGCGGAGAACCAGTCCGCTGGAAATGACCCACATTGACGCATTCGGTGCGTCTCACCCGGACCCGCCGGGCCAGCGGCTGATGCACGTGCCCGAACACCGCGATCCGCGGCCGGTCCCGATGGATCACCATCAGGAGCTGCTCGGAGCCGAGTTCGGGCCGTCGGGCCTGCACGTCGTAGAGCAGCTCAGGAACCGCGGGCGGAATGTGGCTGCACAGCATGTCCACTCGCCCGAGTGCAGCGACCGCCCCTGCGTACTGCTGCGGAGTACGGAGGTAAGAGCGAAAGACCGGGTCGCGCCGCGGGGCGACGCCGTCCGGTAATAGACCTCCACCCACGAAACCGCATCGCAGACCGCCGATCTCGACGGTCTGCCCGTCGAGCAGGTGTAGTCCCGAGCGCGCGAACCGCGGCCACAGCTCGGGCAGGTCCACGTTGCCGGGGGTGACGTACGCGGGGCTGGGCAGTACCGCGAACAGCCGCTCATACTGCTCGACGATGGCCTCACGCACGACATCGTGGGAATCCGGGATCTGGCTCCACAGCTGCCGCACGAACGCGTACGCCTCGCCCGGAGGTCCGCCGGAGCGCAGTTCCGCGAAGCGGCTTACCGCAGCGGACCCGAACACCGAACCGAGAATGCCAGCGGAGGGGTCGTGGTAATTCACGAAGTCGATCAGGTCCCCGAGCACCAGCAGTGCATCGGCGCCCGCGCCCGCCCTGGCCAGCGCGTCCGCGTTACCGTGCACGTCGGACACCACGTGGACCCGCACGATCAGGCAGGCTACCCGGCGCTGGTATGTGCGCGATACGTTGCCGAGTAGTAGTACTGGGCAAAGCCGAGCTTCGGAGGTACCTGTGCGGGAGTTCACGGTTCCCGCCACCACCACGGTGGATGACGAGGAGAACCTCACCGATGCGGTGTGGGCCAATGCCGAGCGTTTCGCCGGCAGCGCCAGCTTCCGCCGCCGGGTCGACGGCGGCTGGGTAGACGTCACCGCGCGGGAATTCGCCGGTCAAGTGACCGCCGTGGCCAAGGGCCTCATCGCAGCGGGCATCGAGCGCGGGGATCGCATCGCGCTGATGTCCAAAACCCGCTACGAGTGGACCCTGCTGGACTACGCAATCTGGGCCGCCGGGGCGTCCACGGTGCCGATCTATGAGACATCTTCGGCCGAGCAGGTGGAGTGGATCCTTTCTGATTCGGGTGCCAAGGCGGTGGTGGTCGAAAGCCCGGCTCATCGCGAGATGGTCCAGGGTTTGGTTGATCGGTTAGGCGAACCGGCTCTGGTGTGGCAGATCGACCCGACGACGAGCAGCGGCAAACCGGGTGCAGGGATCGGCCAGCTCACCGCCCTGGGCGCCGAGATCAGCGATACCGCTGTGCGCGAACGCGCCACCACGGTGGGCGCCGAAGACATGGCGACGCTGATCTATACTTCAGGGACAACAGGCCGCCCCAAGGGCTGCGAAATCACTCACCGCAATCTACTCGCCGTGACCCGGTCCGCGGTGTCGGAGTTCACCGGTCTGATGAAACCGGAGAACTCACTGCTGCTGTTCCTTCCGCTGGCACACGTGTTCGCCCGGATCATCCAGTGCTGCTGTGTGTACGCCCGGATCACCCTCGGCCACACACCGGATGCGAAGAATGTGGTCGCCGAGTTGGTTGATTTCCGGCCCACGTTAGTGCTGGCCGTCCCTCGAGTCTTCGAAAAGGTCTACAACTCGGCGAGACAGAAGGCATATGCCGACGGCAAAGGGCGCATTTTCGACATCGCCGCTGCCACCGCCGTCGAATGGAGCCGTGCCCAGGAAACAGGCGGAGCTGGGCTGGCCTTGCGCGCCAAGCACGCCGTATTCGACCAACTGGTCTACACCAAGCTTCGGGCGGTGCTCGGCGGCCGGTGTCTGGCAGCCGTCTCCGGTGGCGCACCCCTGGGCGAGCGGCTGGGACACTTCTTCCGAGGGGTCGGGGTGCTGGTGTTCGAGGGCTACGGGCTGACTGAGACCAGCGCACCCGTGACGGCGAACACCGAGAAACACGTCAAGATCGGCACCGTTGGTCAGCCGTTGCCGGGCGTCACGATCAGGATCGGTGACGACGGTGAGGTGCTGGTCAAAAGCCCCGGTGTGCTGCGCCGGTATTGGCATAACGATCAGGAGACGCAGGAAGCTCTCGTTGACGGCTGGTTCCACACTGGCGACCTCGGGGAGCTCGATGAGGACGGTTTCCTCCGGATCACCGGTCGCAAAAAAGAGATCATCGTTACGGCGACAGGCAAGAACGTCTCCCCGGCGGCATTGGAGGACCGGATCCGGGCCCACCGACTGATCAGCCAATGCATGCTCCTGGGCGACAAGCAACGCTTCATCGCGGCCCTCATCACCCTCGACGCCGAGAGTCTCCCGGCCTGGCGCGACGAGCACAGCAAGTCGGCTGGTAGCTCCGTCACAGACCTCATCGATGATCCAGACCTGCGCGCCGAGGTGCAGCGCGCAATCGACGATGCGAACAAGACTGTTTCCCGGGCCGAGGCGATCCGCAAGTTCCGGATCCTGCCAGGTGATTTCACCGAGGCCGGTGGCCAACTCACTCCGAGTCTGAAAGTCAAGCGTGCAGTCGTGGCCAAGGAGTTCGCCGCCGAGATCGAGGCGCTCTACGCCTAGCCGCTCAGCAGCAGCTCCTGCAACTGCTGCTGGCGGCAACGCCAGTCCCAGCTCTGCAACATCCAGCGTCGTCCGCGGCGACCCATCGCCGCAGCCGCCTCAGGATCAGCAAGCAAGGTCGCTATGGCTCGAGTCACCGCGGCTACGTCACGCCCGTTCACCAACTCGCCGGTGTCGCCGACGCGGACCGTCTCCGCCGCCCCGCCGGCGTTGCCAACCACCAGTGGCAAGCCGCTAGCGGAGGCCTCCAGGAACACCAGCCCGAAGCCCTCAACATCTAACCCGTGACCACGCGTGCGGCAGGGCATCGCGAAGACGTCACCAGCGGCGTAGTATGCGGGCAACTCAGCCCACGACACTGCTCCTGTGCACACCACAGCGTCAGCGACGCCACCCGACTCCGCCAGCCGGTATAAAGCTTGTCGCCGGGGTCCGTCTCCGACGAGCAGGAGCATGGCGCCCGGTACCTGGCGCCGGATCGCAGGTAATGCCCGCACCAGTATGTCTTGCCCCTTGCGAGCCACCAGCCGAGACACGCACAGCACTACCGGAGCGTCGCCCAGCCGGTGGCGTCGTCGGATCTCCGCGCGTCCCCCGGGGTCCGGGTGAAACGCTGCGCAGTCCACGCCCGGCGACAGGATCTCCAGGGCAGCCCGGGGCCCGAACGCCGACGCAACCCGCCGACGGGTGTACTGACTCACGGCGGTGATCACGTCGGCGTCCGCGCCGATCCGGCGAAGTGCCATCCGCCCGGGGGGCAACATCGACCAGCCCACCTCGTGTCCGTGACTGCTAGCCACCACTCGTCGTGCTCCGGCGCGGCGCAACGCTGGCCCCAGTAAGGCCAGCGGGGCTGCTGCGCCGAACCATGCGGTTTCACAGTGCAGCTCCCGCACCAGCCCGGCGGCTCGTCGAAGTACCGCGGGCGTGGGAATCATAAGAGGTCCGCGATGCCGAAAAACCGGAAACGGCAATTTCGCATCGAAGACCGCCGCCTGGGGCCAGTCCGGTGCGTAGACGGCGATCTCGTCCGGGGGCAGCGCCAGCGCGAGTTGGTGCAGATATGCCTGGATCCCACCGGGTCGGGGTGGAAAGTCGTTGCTCACCAGCAGGATCCGCGGCACCAGCCGGAGAGTAGCGGTGACGTGACGCGCGGTATACAGCTGGTGCGGTCAGCCGATCCGGCTCATCGCGGTGACTTGCCTCCACGGCACCGGGACGACCTTCACCACGTCACCGCTTTGTGGAGCGTTCACATAGAACCCGTCACCAACGTAGATGCCGATGTGGCTGATCGGGGAATACAGAGCAATGAGATCGCCCGGCTGCAGATCGGAACGAGCGACGCTACGGCCCATCCGCGCCTGTTCCTCAGCTGAATGCGGCAGTCCCGGCATCCCCGCCTGCTCGAACGCCCACTTCACCAGTCCCGAGCAGTCGAATGTGATCGGGCCGTCGCCGCCCCAGACGTAGGCCGAGCCTTGCTTGGTCAGCGCGATCCGCGCCGCTTGGACCGCGGTACCGGCGCCCACCAGGTTGATCGGGAAGTGGATGTCGCCACCGAAGAAGTACACGGCGCGCTCTTGACGGGTCAGCTCCGCGAGGCGTTTCGTGACAACCTGAATCTGCCGGTCCATTTCCGCGCGGGAACGGGTTAGGTCGCCTTCGAGCCGTGCGGCATCGTATTCAGCTTGAGTCGCCCGCGCCGATGCGTCGCTCGTCGAGTGCTCCGCATGCTGCGTTTGCGCGACGGCGCCGGTGAGCCGGTCTAACGCCTGCTTGTTATCCACCGCCAACATATCCAGCGCCGACAGCTGGTCCAGGAAATCCTGGGGAGAGTCACTGACCAGCAGAGCGGAGAGCCGGTTGAGTCGCGCACCCTGGAATGAGGCGCTGGTCAGCCGGTCAACCTGACCGCGGTACTGGCCCTGGACCGCCCTGGCCCGATCTGCGGCGGCTTGAGCCGCGCTGGCATCCGCCCTGGCTCGTTCGAGGTCGGCACGGCGGGCGTTCAACTGGTCGCGGGCGTAGTGCCATCTTTCTGTGAGCACCTCAGCCTGCCGGTTCAGCTCGGAAAGCTGCTGCGCGGCATCGCCGGGCACGGCGGGGTCGGCCGTGGCTGGAGTGGGCGTCAGAGTGACTAGCGCAACCACGGTGGCGGTGGTCATGACAGCCGAGACGCTGCGCTTGACGACACCGCGTTTGCCTACACCGCGCTTCCCATGATGCGGCGACACGTCGCGGCTATCTCCTCTCTTGACCGCCTACCGTGCCGTCCAGGTCGGACGGCACCTACCGCAAAGTCTCGGGAAGATTACGAAAAGTCACCAACGTTGTCACCACCGGCAAGCGAGGTATGGGGCAGAGAGGCTGCTGCGCACGATGGGCGTCTCCGTGACCGGCGCGGTGTTCGGCTCGGCCGATCAGCCAACGCGTCGTCTAGACCGTTCACAGTCAGTGGTGCACCGTTCAGCGCCATCGCGCAGGTGATCCCGAACACAAGTATCCTTCCCCGTCGTTTGGTCATCTCCGTCCCGATCCACCAACTGCAGGTGGGGCACCATGCCAGCCTCGGCCAAGGTGTCCAGGGCTAGGCGTTCAGTGCCGTCCAACTCCACGCCGCTCGGTGGGGCTCCGAGCAGTACGGTGATGACGCAGTCCTGGCAGGCAACGCCGCGCACCTCGCAGCGGTCGCAATCCACGATCATGTCGGGCTCCGTCTCTGTTGTGATCCAGTCACTTCTGACGGTAGACGGCGACCCTGACAATGCCGGCTGATGCAACGTCCCGACATACCGGTTGCACCCCTTGTTGCGGTGTACGGACGGTGGCATCAACCAATCCGGCGGATTGCCGTGACATCCCGCCATGGGACTCTGGAGACTTTGACGACATCGCCGCTCTGCGGCGCGTTGAGATAGAGCCCGTTGCCTACGTAGATACCGATGTGGCTTACCGGCGAGTACAGCGCAATAAGGTCTCCTGGTAGCAGGCCGGAAACCACCGGTGTGCCCACTCTGGACTGGTCGTA
>JAODNG010000290.1 GCA_025465385.1 Pseudonocardiales bacterium | reverse complement strand
CGACCTCTGCTCCTCGACGCACCAGTGGACCTCCCCACCGGCTGGCGGGAGGCAGCAGCAGAACACGGCCTGGTGCTGCTCTTTGTCGGCGACCGGCTCGGCTTGCGCGACCACCTGAGCAATCCCGGGAAACGCTCACCCCGGGCCGCCGAGCGCGGGGAACTGGCTGCCGGAGCGATCGCATGCCCGCGTCAGCAGCAAGAAACCCGCCCGGCACGCCAGACGGCTCCCCAGCACCCCCACCGAGCTGGCCGATGGATCCGTACACATCGGTGGCACCTTCGTCCGACCTTCAGCACAGCGCATCCACCTCCCACGCCATGACTCCCTTCGGCGGTCCACCCCGCCCGGCATCGGCACTCACTCCCTCAATCCAGATAGGCGAACCAAAAACATTCCCGCGCGACTAGCCCTGAGCTGCTCATCGACGTCACCAGCATCACCCACGACAGCCAGGACCTGTGATGCCGGGCCGGCGACGGACCGCCGTGACACTGTGGATTCCAAACGACAGCTGGGTGACGACTGATCGGGGGTGTGCCATCGAGAGCCTCGACCGGGATACCTGCCTCGCATTGCTGCCGACCGCGAGCATTGGCCGGGTGGGATGGGTGACGCCGGACGGCCACGCGATGATCCTGCCGGTGAATTTCGTCCTTGATGGGGAGACCATCGTCTTCAGTACCGGTGAAGGTGACAAGCTCGACTTTGTCCGCGAAGGCCGTGTGCTTACCTTCGAAGTTGATGCGGTGGAGCCGGCATTCCAGGCGGGGTGGAGTGTTCTGGTCTTCGGGACCGCCGAGATGATCACCGGTCCGGCTCAGATTCACCGCATCGAACAGCTCCATCTCGCCCCGTGGGCTCCCCTGCGCGATCGGGTGTTCATCGGTCTGTCGGTCCACGAGATCAGCGGCCGGCGCCTCCCTCTCCATCCAGGCAAGATCACTTTTGTGCGGCAGAGCCCGTAGGACAGGAATCGTGACGAGAAGGCCACGGTGACCGCCGTGCAGGCGACGACGATTTCCGGCCCACCGACGTTGCCGGAATCGTTGAGAGACGACTGGCAGCGGTTGACCGCGCCGACGACCGCCGCGACGTTGTTCACCCAGGATCTGCTCGACGGTCTACCCGAACCGGCCCGTCGATGGCTGAGGCATGCGGTCGCGCCTGGCACGCCGCTGCGGCGTGCGGCGGTGTTGCGCCAGCACGGTGAGATCAAGGTCGGTCGGTGGCTGCGTTACGAGGCCGACTGGGCGCTCGCGCCCCCAGCGGGGTTCATCTGGGCGGCGACCAGTCATTTCGGGCCGCTGGTCATCCGCGGGTTCGACCGGTACACCCGCGGAACCGGACAGCTGCGATGGCGCATTTTCGGCCGCATCCCGTTTCTGTCCGTCGCTGGGCGGGATGTCAGTCGCAGCGCGATGGGCCGACTCGCGGGCGAGCTGTGCTTCGTTCCTGCGGCCGCGTTGTCGCCTGCACCGCTCGATGACCGGCGGGCCGTGGCCTGCGTCGATGCCCACGGCTGGACGCACCGGGTCACCCTGACCGTCGCGGAGTCCGGCCGGCTCGAGCGCGTTGATCTCCCGCGCTGGGGCAACCCCGACGGCAAGAAGTCTCGCGAGCACCGCTTTACCGCCCTTCTGGACGGCCCGGAGGAAACCTTCGACGGGTTCACCACCCCAACCCGCTGTCGCGCCGGATGGTGGCACTGCCCGGATCACTGCGCAGACGAGGAGTTCATCCGGTTCACCCTCGACCACGCCACTTAGCAGTGACCCGTGGCCCATAACCCTGCTGCCACGCGATGTGGCGCAGACGCCGGACACGAGCAGGGCGGCGCCCGGTGCGGCGTGGAAGGCTGCCGGTAGTGACACGCACCGTTCACACCGCGGGTGTTGCGTCACCGCCGTCGACCTACCAAGGTCAACTAAAACGGATTGATGTCGTTGTGCACGTCGAGTGGGCACCGCCACGTCTCGCGGCGCGCACTCGATGGCGCCTATCGTCGGCCTGGCGAGGAGCCACCTTGTGACACACCCCGACTCGACGCCGACCCGGGCTTGCAGCCGGCGGGACCTTGAGTTGATCGATGCGTACTGGCGAGCGGCGAACTATTTGTCGGTCGGGCAGATCTATTTGCTGGATAATCCGTTGTTGCGTGAGCCGCTTCGGGCCGAGCACGTCAAGCCGCGGTTGTTGGGGCATTGGGGTACGACGCCGGGGCTGAACCTGCTGTATGTGCACATGAACCGGGTCATCACCAACCGCGATCTCGACGCGTTGTATGTGACCGGCCCGGGTCACGGCGGCCCGGGGCTGGTGGCCAACGCGTACCTGGAGGGCACCTACAGCGAGGTTTACTCGTCGATCGGCCGGGACGAGGATGGGCTCCGAGCGCTGTTCCGGCAGTTCTCCTTCCCTGGTGGCATTCCCAGCCACGTTGCGCCCGAGACACCCGGGTCGATCCACGAGGGTGGTGAGCTCGGCTACGCGCTAGTGCACGCCTACGGCGCAGCATTCGACAACCCCGACTTGCTTGTGCTGTGTGTGGTCGGTGACGGGGAGGCCGAGACCGGCCCGCTGGCAGCCAGTTGGCACTCGAACAAGTTCCTCAACCCGATCACCGACGGCGCGGTGTTGCCGGTCCTTCACCTCAACGGCTACAAGATCGCGAACCCGACCGTGCTGGCTCGCATCCCCGTCGACGAGCTCGCGGCGCTGATGCGCGGCTACGGCTACGAACCGCACTTCGTCGTCGGCGACGATCCCGCCTCGGTCCATCAGCAGCTCGCGGCCACGCTCGATGAGGTGCTCGACGACATCGCCCGGATCCAGGACGCCGCCCGTCGCGGGGCCACGCCGACCGGTCGCCCGGCATGGCCGATGATCGTGCTGGGAACCCCGAAGGGCTGGACCGGCCCCAAGGAAGTCGACGGCGTGGCCGTCGAGGGCACCTTTCGCGCCCACCAGGTGCCGCTGGCCCAGACCCGCGCCAATCCCGAGCACCGGGCGCTGCTCGAGGCGTGGATGCGCAGCTACCGGCCCGAGGAACTGTTCGACACCACCGGGCGGCTGATCCCGGAGCTGGCGGCGCTCGCGCCGCGGGGGTCCCGGCGGATGAGCGCTAACCCGCACGCCAACGGCGGGCGGCTGCTGCGTGACCTCGTGATGCCTGATTTCCGCGACTTCGCCGTGGCGGTGGAGCACCCAGGCGTAGAGTCCAGTTCGGCCACCGGCGTGCTGGGTGGCTTTCTCCGCGACATCATCACCCGTAACCCCGACCGGTTTCGCATCATGGGCCCGGATGAAACCGCGTCCAACCGGCTCTCGGCCGTGTTTGAGACGACCGACCGGGCCTGGGATGCGATCACGGTGCCCGGTGATGATCATCTCGCCCCGGACGGGCGGGTGATGGAGGTGCTGTCGGAGCACCTGTGCCAGGGTTGGCTGGAGGGCTACCTGCT
>JAODNG010000286.1 GCA_025465385.1 Pseudonocardiales bacterium | reverse complement strand
CCCGAACGAGTGCGTGCTTGAAGACGAAGTGGTCCATCTCGTCGTCGGCTGACCATGCGAGACCCGCTTGCAGCAGGCGCTCGAGATCCTTGCGGACGGTCGCCTCGTCGCGCTCGCTGACCTCGCGCAGCAGCTCCAGGCTGAACTCCCGGCCGATCGTCGCGGCCAGCTGTGCGGTCGCTCTGGACGCACCGAGCCGGTCTATGCGAGACGTCAACGAGGCGTCCATCGTGGCAGGGATCTCGACAGCGACAGGACCGACCGCTTCCCAGGAGACCGCCCGTTCGCTGAGTGCCCCCGAGTCGAGGATCGACCGAGTGAGCTCTTCGACGAACAGCGGCACGCCGTCGGATCGAACCGTGATCTGCCAGAGCACCTCGCTGGGAAGCGCTTTGCCCAACGCCACGCTGCGCACCATCGCTTCCACCTCGGCGCGCTGGAATCTGGATAGCTCAATCGTGCGGAGTGCTGCCACGGTGGACCAGCCCACGTCGAACTCGCACCGTGCCGTGAAGATTCCGAACAACGGCACGTCAGAAGCGGTCGTGACCAGCACCTCAAGAAATTCCAGGGTCGAGGTGTCCGCCCAGTGCAGATCCTCGACCAACAGCAGCACCGGCCCTGCCCGGGTGATAACGGTGATGAAGTCGGCCAGGAGCTGCATGGTGCGGGTGCGCCGGCGCGCCGGGGACAGGTCGAGCGGGGCGTACCGATCACCGAGAGGTATCGAAAGCAGCGAGGCCAGCAGCACAATCGCCTGGGGTTCGGCGAGTTCGAGGCCGGCAAGCCCCTCCTCGATCCTTTCCAAGCGATCGGCCGAAGTCTGGACGTGGTCGAGCCCGAACCTGCGCTCGATCAGCTCGATCACCGGATGGAACGGGCTGTTGGTGTTGTAGGGGGTGGAACGCAGGCTGAGCAGGTCGGCCGCTTGGAACTGCACCTCTTCACAGAACAGCTGTGCGAGGCGGGACTTGCCCATCCCTGGATCGCCACGCAACAGCACAAAGCGGCAATGCCCATCGCGGCTGTCGTCCCACGTTTGCCCGAGGATGGACCGCTCTCGTTCCCGACCAACGAAGGAGGTCAACATGCTGGCCACCTCGACGCGTTCTCTCGAGGGGCTCTCGCCAGTGACGAGCCACAGCCGCATCGGCTCGGAGACACCCTTGAGCTGCCACTGTCCGATGCACTTACCCGTGACGTAGCCCTCGACGATCCTCCAGGTGACGTCACTGACCACGAGCGTGCCAGGCTCGGCTTCCGACTGGATGCGGGCGGCGATGTTGGGCGTGTCACCCAAGGCGATCTGATCCCCCCGATCGCCGATCGGGCCCACGACGACGCGCCCCGTATGTGCGCCGAGGCGCACGTCAAGGGAAGTGTCGGGAGGAATCCTGCCGCTGTCGCGCACCCCTTCGACGCCCTTGAGGATGTCGAGCCCGCAGCGGACGGCTCGTTGCGCTTCGTCCTCGTGGGAGCGCGGATAGCCGAAGTACATCAGCACGCCATCGCCGAGATACTGGGCGACATGGCCTTCGTGGGCGAGCACCGCGGCCCCGCAGACCTTCTGACAGGAGATGATCAGCTCCCTCAGGTCCTCGGGGTCGAGAAGCTGAGACAGGGCAGTCGCTCCTACCATGTCGCAAAACAGCACGGTCAGCTGGCGGCGCTCGCCCCGAGCATCTTCCCCCCGAATCTCCTGTAGCCGTGCGCCGCAACCACCACAGAATTTCGACTCTACGGGATTCTCATAGCCGCATGTCAGACATGCTTCGCCGAGCTCGGTGCCACAGTTGCTGCAGAAGCGAAATGAGGCGGCGTTGTCGTTCCCGCAGCGGAAGCAGATCACGAGGCGTCCCCGCTCTGCTTGTGTGGCTCCAAGACTCCCTCGGCTTGCGATGCATGACCTCGGTGCCGGGTCTTTACCCACGAGCGCAATTCCTCGTCGAGGATTGCAAAGGCGAGCTGGATTATGTCGTCATCGCGGTCGTGGCCTGCCGTTGGTGGAGCCACTGTATCCCTCCTAGCCAGCGGACTTGACGGTTTACAGCTTTCGCAGGCGGCGCGCCCCCAAACTTCCGTTCGTAGTCGTCCCTTTCTTGCAGTTTTCCGTCAATGAACTCGGTGCCAGCGCGGACGAGCGCGCCGAACCCCTGGCCGTTGAGCCGTCGCCGGCGGGCTTGGACAGCCTCGAGCAGCTTGTAGGCCACCGCCACGCCGGCCGGCCGCCAGCCCGGCCTCTTGGTCGTGCGCTGGGGCAGCGGAACTGTTGCAGTAACGGAGAGGGCGCCCTCGAGGGATGGCAAAGTCGAGCGACACGCACTTCGGGCGCCGACGACGATCGGCATAAAACGGTCATTCCGCAACAGGCGGCAGGGCTTTTGGGCGCGCGATTAGAGGCCGAACGGACCCATCGCTTAATGCAACAGCGCCATATCCGTGGTCGGTCGGCCGGTTGCTCACACCAGCTCCACGGCGTCGCGATTAAACTCAGCACTGGACATGCGGCGCGGTCATCATCGCCTGTCTCCCACGAGGACATCATCCCACTCCGAGACTGTACTGCCCCAGGGAAGTCCAGAGTTCCCGTTCGACGGCCGTGACGTCACGGACAGCACTGTCGCATTTAACGATCAGCTCACCCACCTGGTCCACTTGCTCACCCACAAGGCACAACAGGTCCTCGGATGCCGGTTGTTAAGGTACGCCAAGGTGCCTAAGGGGCCTGGCTCCGCGCGCTTTAGTGTATGGCTAAGACACCCTTGACTTGATGCAACAGTGCTGTCTCATATACCTGACGCAAGCTGCGGCGGCGAGTTTAACTGGTACCGGCCAGAGCGCTACTTACTGTTATCGCGGTGCTCGCCTGAGGTATTAGATCCTCATCACTGCCGGCCTCGGTAGTCACCCCTTGAATCGTCGCTGTGGGCGCACGCCGCCCTGTGCCAACCGGCCATGGGGCACCGCACTCTTCAGCGCGACGCCGTGTCCAGCTGATCGGCGCACCGGAGTCGGCAACATCGAAACGAACAAGCCCCGGTTCGGCGCCGCGCGCCAGCAACGCCGCACGAACCCCCGCAACCACCACCACGGCTCGACCCGGCCAAACCGGCCGGCCACCCGACCGAGCAGCTTCTCCGGCATCCGCGACCATCACTGCGTCACTACGCTGTGACCAACGGCCACGGCGTGATTTTCTGAAGTCGTCACGAACCGAAGACGATCACGTGGTGGCAGGCTTATGTCCCGGACGACACGCCGCAAGATCACGGTCTACGGCTGGAGTACTAGACTGTGCCCATGGCCGCACACGGCCGGCCGATCGTTGATGTGCTGGCCGAAATTCCACTGTTCCAAGTGCTCAGCCAAGAGGGCATTTCGGCCACCGCGCGCGCCGGTCTGTCCCGTATCTACGCTCCTGGACAGATCATCTGTCACCAGGGTGACCCCGGAGATCATCTTTATGCTGTGATTGACGGGCTGGTGAAAATCGTTTTCACATCAGAACGCGGCGACGAGATGGTGCTGAACATCCTCGGACCGGAGGAGATCTTCGGTGAGCTAGCGCTGCTCGACGGATCACCACGTTCAGCATCGGTGGTCGCGTTGAAATCCGCGTCGATCTTCGTGTTGCCGAGGAGGCAACTGCTAGAGCTTATGGGCATCAACCCCGGACTGGCAGACGAGTTCCTTAAGCTAATCGGCAAGCTCGTTCGGAACCTTACGGAGAAGGCAGGTGACTTGGCGTTCCTCGACCTCGCGGGCCGGCTGGCAAAACTTCTTCTGCAGCTTGCCGCCATACACGGCCAGGTGCATGGCGTTGTTCTCGATAGCGGATTGACGCAGACCGACCTCGCCGGGATGATCGGTGCCTCACGTCCGGCAGTGAACCGGGCACTGCAGTCACTCGCCGCACGGGGACTCATCGAATTACAGGGACGCACCATAGTGCTCCGCGATCTGGAGGCCCTGCGGAGACGGAGCCAAGTATGAGCCGGCCTGGTGTCCCTGCGGTCTGCTGTCGAGCCAGAGCCTGAATTAATGGCAGTTCAACTCGTGTTCGTTGAGCCTGCGCCGCAGCTGCTGAAGCGCCCGCGCTCTTGTGGGTCCGATCCCGCCGAGCGGAATTCCCGCGGCGTGGGCCACCTCGGCGTAGGACCGCGGGTTGTCGGTGAAGAGCGTCCGCAGCAGGGTCCGCCGACGAGGCGACAATTCAGCGACGAGCTTCCACAGCGTCCGTGAGGTCTCGGCGTCGATGACACACTGCTCGGGACCCACCGAGGGATCGACGATAGTTTCGGGCGCTACCCCAATAGCACCTGAGGCAGGCTTGGTCTGGCGCACGATACGCAAGCATTCGCGGCGGGCGGTGGTCACCAACCAACCAGCCAACTGCTCAGGAGACCGTACCCGATGCGCATTTTCCGCTAACCGCAGCCAGGTCATCTGCACCGCGTCAAGTGCGTCGGCCTCCTGCAATCGGAAGGACCGCACCGTCGCGGAAACAAGCTTTTCATGCCGGCAGTGAATTTCGTCCCAGGCCGCGGGTTCCCCGTCAACAATCCGTAACAATAGGTCAGCCACGCTGCTCGTGGCGCTGGCATGGTCATAGCTAGTAGTGATAGAGGTTGCCGTCGTCATCGCAGCCCCCTGTGAGCTGAGAATTACTCGTTTTCGGAGTTGGTCGATACTGAAGACAGCCTTCGATCGACCTCAGAGTACCCGGTACACGTAAAAAACTCCTTCTTCTGACCTTAGGAAAAACAATTTATAGCTGATCAGGTGCGTAAGACGATGCCGCACAACTGACGCTTCCGCTGTGCCCGCGATGACAGTGCAGCTGTTCTCTTCAGTACACGGCGTTTCCAGACTGTGTTCTCTTCAGTACACGGCGTTTCCAGACGGCAGCTCCGCGGGAGCGTTTTGACGTCGCGCCTAGCGGGTGACGGTGCGGTAGAGCTCTCGGGCAGGCGCGAGGTGCTGGAGCGCACCGCGGGACTGCTGGCCGACGCCGCCCTAGCACTGGCGCCGGAACCACCGACCAGAGTGGCCGTCACAACCCTTCGACGCCGCGCCCATTTCTCTCATTCGGCGTTCCCTCCGCGAGCAGCGCCGAGGCCTGCTTCGTCAGCACCGCCCCGCCCAGTACGTGGGCGGTGAGCGACAGCGGGTTGCCGCCGGACACCGCGCCGGTCACCAGGAACGCGGCCAGCGCGTGACGCCACCTCCACATTCCCACCGCGGCTCCGAACAACAAAACCGACGACCAGCGCCCCGATGAGCGCCACGAGCCCGTCGGCACGCCGAAGACCCAGGCCGACGTGATCCCGCCGACGATCGGCAGGCGAGGGCGACCAGGAACCCGAGGGCGAGGCCGTCCAACCAGGTCAGCTCCGCCGCCATGGTGGGATCCGCGAGCATCTGCGCGGCGCTGGTACGCCTCGGTGTCACGGTTGCTCCTCCACCCGCGGTGCACCGGCTCGACCACCGATCCCGGTTTAGGGCTTCGCCGCATTTCTGTCTGCCGTGGCTCAGGGTGCTGCCGAGGTTTACTCCCAGGGCAGGTGGGGTAACTGAGCGCAACCTACGGCCGGGTCTGCGCCAGCGGGCGGCGAGCCGTCACGGGCAACCGGCGTCCCACGGGGGCGCTACCGAAGTCAAAGGAGCGACAAATGACGTCTGGACCGATCACCGCCGTAGTGGCGTCCGTGATGGTGATAGTTGGCATACTCATAGGATGGAGGCTTAGCCAGTGGCGGCTTGAGGTGCGAGCCAAGCGGCAAGCAGCAGCGCAACTGTCCCTGTCTAGGCAATTGTTCGAGCTTCGGGCCGCGAGGCGAAACAATTACTCCGATCTGTCGAAGCTGGGACACCCGGCAAGCGAATTCCAACGCCGTGCCGCATAGCTGCCCGCTGGGGCGGCGGCTCACACTGTGCTGCTGGCGGGTCTGCCGGTAATGGGCGGCCCCTGCCGCGCGACGTATCTCGGGGCCAGGCCGCCGTCGACGCTGCCAGGGCGCAGCTCGTCGAAGGCCAACAGGCCCACGACTAGGCCCAGTTGCGCAGCCCGATCGACGGCACTGTCGGCTCGGTGATGATCAGCGCTGGACAATCAGTCCAGGGCAGTTCGGGCACCCCGCAGATCGTCGTCATCAAACCCGGCTCGCACCAGGTCAGCACCTCGGTCAGCGACACTACGGTGGGCTCGGTACAGGTAGGCGACGCCGCAACCGTCACCCCGGGCGGCGCATCAGTGCCTGCGCGGCCAGGTAGCTGCGGCATACCCATCGTTCCCCCGCGGCTCAGGGTGTGAACGATGTCCCGCAACAGGTGTCAACGATGTCCTGAAACTCAGACACTGCCGGGAGCGCCATCTTTGACCAGCACGACAGTGCGCTGACCAGCACTAACCTGACGCGGGGATGTTCTCGTGTGTCCGGCCGCGTCCAGCGATATCCGGTGGTGAACGGTGCGCTCCTGCACCCGCTGTCGGGGCACCGTGTTCCCACCCTCAAGGCAACGTTTCGGCACTCAGCGCGTCCTAAGTTGCGGCCCTGCCTGCGCCACCTACCGGTATCGCCGATTCGTGACCGGCCGAAGGAGGCAACATGACCACTCCTCAACCGGAGCCTGCGACGATCCCAGCGTTGCAGTCACATAGCGATTCCGTTGGCGAAAGCGGTTTCGTCGCCGTCTGTGCGCGGGGGGTGGAGAAAACACCAGCGGCAATCAGGGACGCCCTGGACCCAGCTCAGCGGTCGCGATTCGAAGCAGAGTATCGCGCCGCCCTGGTGCGTGCCGCGGACACCCTCGACCTGGAGCCGGTGCTCACGCTCGTGCAGCGCACCTGGTGGGTCCGAGCGGTGATCTGTCTGAACCCAGAGATGCTCGATGGGGTGGCCGCGGACGTGAATCGCGTCACCGCAGGCGACACAGAGGCCGGGATAGGCGAGGACCGTTGACATGCCAGGCGGGAAGGTTCAATGGCTCGCTACCAGGTTCGCAACGTATCTTACGCCGATGAACAGCTGAGCCAGCTGTCCCACTCTTCGCGGACCGCGTTCGACGCCAGAGTCGAAGACCTGAGAAACGACCCCTACGCCGTCGGTGACCCGCACGAGGACACGTGCAGCTACTCCACCACGTTCGGTGAGGCGGGCATTATTCTCTACATGATCTCCGACAAAATCGCCACCGTGACCATCCTCCGCGTCAACTGGATCCAAATGTAAATGCTGCGAGATCGCCCTCCTGGAGCTTGAACGACACGTCACCGTGACGAGGGAAGAGAGCTACCGACAAACGCTGGCGCGCCACCACGCTCACTTGAATTTCATCCTGCCGTCGAGGACGTCAGGAAGGCGTCTACGATGATATTGAAGTCGACGTCGACCCCACCTTTGACGCCGCAGGTGATGAGGACCACCCGGTTCGGGGTGTTGGCCATGAGAGACTTCACGTCTCCGGCTTGTGATTTCGAGACGGCGAATGCGCGTGTGACCGTATAAGTGAGGGCACCATGACTTCGTGACGCAGAACGAGGATTTCGATGTCCTTGGTGGCGGTACTTCGGGCG